>BBVC01000142.1 GCA_001192655.1 Caedimonas varicaedens | reverse complement strand
CTTTAAGGGCATCCATATTAAGCTTAGTGGCTGGTTTATGACGATGTGTCTGAGGCTCAGGCTTCTTGACCCATCTGACAAGACTGGTCACTCCAACACCAAAGAGATCCGCCGTTTCAGCAAAACTCAAATTTTTCTTCTTTTTTACAGATAAAACACGAAGTCTAAAATCTAATGAATAGGTCATGGAATAATCCTCTTAAAAATTATCCATAATATAACCATTTTAAAGGTTTTTAGCTATAGTGCAAGGCTTATTGCTTTGGGAGAAAATAATTTTACGCAACTACAATTAACCGCTGCTGAAGAATTAACAAGGCTAGGTCAAGTAAACTTTATGGCCCCTCAATTAACAGCAGCGGAAGCTCTTGTTTCTACGGGTCAACTCAACTTTACGGATGTTGAATTGAGAGCTGCTGAAATAAAGTGTGCATGGCCTAACATGAGTCAAGAGCAAAGAGCTCTCGCTGTGGTCGATTCCATGTTTAATGATGAACGTTTCAGAAGTGCGAATAGTTTTCCTGCTGCCGTGAATGAACAAACGGTTCTTAAGGATTTTTTCATTAACTCCTTAAGAGGAGGCGATATAAGGCTTAATCCTCTCAATAGTTCTAATATACGAGCAAATTATCAGACGGTATTGGGAGGGATCACAAAGGCTTCCATGCTTTTAAAATACGAGCAAAATTTTCATTTTCCTCGTCAAGACGCAAAAGATTTCTACGATTTTAATGCTAGATATCAGTTGATTGCCGGAACATTTCCATTGGTAGAGGAAAAACGCCTTGCACTCTTCAGGTCTTTAAAACAGCATCTTGGTGGTGAGGACTGGCAAAAAGTTCAAGCAGTCCTCATGACGACTCTAAACAATAGCTTGCCTATGGATCATGACCAATGGCCAGATTTTGAGAGGGATGGGGCTGCCAACTTTGATGATTTTATCAATCAGGTTATCAGTCCTACCTTGGCTGCTGTTCGCGCTTCTCCAGATCTGGAGAATGACATGATACTTTATGTCACTCATCTTCTTGAACTTAAAGATAAGGATTTTCAAGCAAGACTTCAGCGCAAAATTTCTGATTACGTCACTCTCTTAGACCAACAAACCGACGAACAACTGAGAAATCACGGTCATAAAAGAGTTTTGGCTGGATTGAATGGTCAGGACGGAGGTGAGACTTTTGGAGACCTGAATTACAGGTTAAAAAATAGCCTGTATGACTTAGACGATAATGCAATGAATAACCCAGTTCTGCAAGAAAGGATTAATTTTACCTACTTTTGTGCGGATCCCCTTCTCTGTCTTTTGAAAGGTCCCGATAAACTTCTGAATGAGATTTTGAACGGAGCCAGGGATCAGCATGGTCGTGTTCTACGGCAACCCTTCGGAAATATTAGGGCTGAAGTTCGAACACTCACTGATCTCGTCTATGCAAATCTTCCAGCCGAACAGCGTGTATTGGATGAAGATTTTGAGGCTTCGTTTGCTACTCAGGGGTATGGTCTAGCGGACGAGACTAACGCTAGTAATCATAAGACGGTGGCGCGTTTAAAACGTCTTTATGAGATTGTCGCAAACTCTAGCGGCCACGCTGCTGCTGCACAAGTACTGTATAGATTTGGCGCAGAAAATTTTGAGCGTTGTATTGACGGGAAACGAGACAGAGTGACAGAACTTGAAAAACAATACGTGTATGTTGCAGGAGGGGCCGCCACTCATAATGATTTTGAGGCAAAAATTGGCTTAAATCTAGCGAAATTATTTATGGATCACAGGACTGAGAAGTTAAGACAAGCCATTAATACCTTATATGATCCTAATTTACATGGCCGCAGCGCTGAACCTCTCACCTACGCTTGGTTTAGAAGTCATCGAGCACTTACTTTAGCCTTTGGACTGCCAGGTGAGTATGAAGAGATATACTATGGAGCAAATTATCATACACAAAGTATTACTCCTTTAGATTTTATTACGAAGTATTTTCAGGGCGGAGACGTAAGGGGACATCAGAGTACAGGAATATATCATATGGAAGCTTTTACTGTGGATAAAATGGCCAATCTGGTCCTTGAGGAAATAAAAAAATCTATGGGGGGGTTATTTGACGATGTTACTCTGGACTATATGGTTAATTCCGACCTTGCCATCCGCAAGGCGTATACTGACTTTCAGAACCATGTGGACGTCGAGGCGTATGAAAATGGCTTTTTCAAGGATCCCAGACAATCCTTGAGAAACGCCCTCAAACCCAGTGTAATCAAAAAAGTGCTTAACCGATATTCCTATATCTATGAACGAGATGAGCATGATGTATGGAGATAAGGGAAGCATCTCTGTAAGATATGTAGAGGCTCGGCTAATCTGGTGGAACCTCTTTGATTAGATAAAAGTAACGGCTTGACTTTATAAACGTTATATAGGGGTTATGATATAACCTGAGATAAAACATCTATTTGAATAATCTTGGTAATTTTGAGTTAAGAGGATAGAGAGAGAATATACCTCATTTAATCTGTAGGAATTTTTTAAAAGCTTATTTGATGCTGCTCTCTGCAGTAGGATGAGATAGAGAAGAAAATTGAAGTAATATTATAGTTCTCAATAAAGCTGATAACAGAGAACCAATGATAACTCCTATTTTAGCTTGGTTAACCAGACTAGGATCGTCGAATGATAACGAACCAATAAACAGGCTAAATGTAAATCCAATACCACATAAACCGCTTATTCCATAGAATCTTAACCAGCTTAGCCCGTGAAGCAATCTGCCTTTTCTCATTTTAGATCATTGGACTTCTTTCGAAACTGTAATTTTAGATAAATTTTATGTAGGGTGATGCTTTTACAGAGGCATCATGAGACGCAATTATTAGCAGAAGAAAAATTCAGGCGTTTAACCGGTATTAAACATGCCACATTTGATAAAATGGTAGAGATTTTAACCAACGCCCAGTAACTGAAGAAAAAGGGCAGAAATAATAAGCTTTGTATTGAAGATATGTTGTTAAGGCCGTTGGAATACTTGAGAGAATATCGGACGTATTTTCATATTAGTCAAAGTTATGGAATCAGTGAAAGTACAGCCTATAAGATCGTGAGATGGGTTGAGGATACGTTAAGCATCCGGGCTTTGCTTTACCTGGCTGCATTTTCGTTTGTTTAAAGAGTCAAAAACTCGGATTCACCCTGATATAAGCGTTTTGATCGATACAGGATATCAAGGAATTCAAAAAATTCATGTTCAATTAAAGCTGCCTAAGAAAAAGACAAAAAAGAACCCTTTAACAAAACTTTAACAAAAGATGATCAAAAGAACAATCGCCAATTAGCCAGTGAACGCGTATTGCACGAGAATGTGATCGGCGTTATCAAGCGCTTTAAGATAATTGCTGATCGATACAGAAATAGACGCAAACAATTCGCTCTAAGGTTCAACTTAATAGCAGGTATTTATAATTTTGAACTCCTAGTTTGAGTTTCGAAAGAAGTCTAATGTAGCAAGATCAAACATCTTTTCCAAACTCAACTACAATATAGGGTGATCGCAACACGCTATGACATAACAGCTCAAAATTTACTATGTGCCATTTATATGGAGGCTATGATAGTATGGTTTAATGGGGGAGAATACCCTATTGCTTTAATTATCCCAGGAGGAAACTTTATGTATTTTTCTTTCTTATTAAAAGTGATAGTTATGGTCAGCTTCCTTTTTTCTTCCTCAGGAAAAGCAAGCAACCTTGAGGAAGACAAGGAACAAGAAAAAAGATTAAGCAGAGCTCCTCTATCGAGGCTTTCTCCAGAGATATCACAGGAGATTTTAAACCATCTACAAAGGTTCGGCCTTTCTGTTGAAGAGTCGGTAGCCTGGAAAAGACGGCTGCAAGAACAAGAGAAAGTATCTTCTGATTTTTTGGCATGTCTTGACCCTTTTTATGTGGCATTGGGGCTCTGGCGAGCTCAACAAGAATGGCAGCGCCAAGGACAAGGAGAGCTAGGTCCTCTTTTCCCGACGATAATGATAACGTGTACCCTGAGCTCCCACTTATCAGTGCAAAATGTTCTTTTGCCACCGGCGCAGCTTCGAAGCATCGTTTCATTAATCCAAACAAATCCTTATTTGACGCAGCTTGACCTTTTCAAAGGACAGATCAAGGACAAGACCGTAAAGCTTCTTTCGACTCTTTTTCATCTTAAGGAATTGAGTCTTGAAGAAAATGCCATTACTGATAAGGGAGTTGCCTTTTTAGAGGGGCATCCTTCCCTGACGGCTCTTCGACTCTGGAAGAATAAGATCGGACCTGCAGGAACTCGCTTACTTGCTCAAAATACCGTCTTAAAAAATCTGGGTCTTTACAAAAATAGGGTAGGAGATGAAGGAGCTCAAGCATTCAACTTGAATACGACATTGACGGCCCTGGATCTACGGGAAAATGGCATCGGCAATAAAGGAGCTAAAGACTTGGCGGCTCATAAGAGTCTTCTCTCATTGCGCTTGCGATTTAATCAGATCACGGATGCAGGGGCTGAGGCGTTTTTCTTCAATCGTCGTTTAACGCTTCTCGAGTTAGCAGGCAATTATATTTCTAATGAGTTAGTAACTTTTTTAGAAGATTTGATGCCCAGCAATGGATGTTGGCAAGTGTTAGAAAAGATGGAAATTAAGCAGCGCCCACGTTCCTTAGCCTCTCTGCCTAAGAAGCAGATACGAATTTTGTCCATTGATGGAGGAGGGATACGGGGTCTGTTGCCCTCGCTTCTTTTGAATCATATCGCTCAAGAAGTGAGTCGTCATACAAACGAACCTTTTCACTTTGCCGAACATGTTGATCTGATGACAGGTACCTCGACGGGGGGATTAATCTGCCTGGGGCTCTCTATACCGGGAGAGCGAGGCGTTCCTCGGTATGGGACGCAGACTCTCGTCGAGCTGTATCAATGTCAAGGACACAACATTTTTCCCAAGCCTTGGAATTTATTGAAGAAGATGTCAAGCGCTCAGTATGATCCCAGGCATTTCGAAGACACGTTAACCCGTTATTTTGAAGACACACCCTTAAGCGCTTGTTTATGCCCGATGCTCATCCCTTCTTTTGATTTAGCTCGGAATAAGGCGTATCTTTTTGATAGCCGTCAATCGAAGAAGAAGCGGAGCAAAGATTTTGAGATTCGCGGAGTAGCACGTGCTACTTCGGCAGCCCCGACCTATTTCCCTGCAGCGCAGATCAAGAACCGAAAGGGGAAACCCTATACTTTTATAGATGGGGGGATTTATGCTAATAACCCTGCGCTCTTAGCATTCAAGCATGCGCAACAGTATTATCCGGAAGCGGAAGAATATTTGGTAATTTCTTTAGGGACAGGCTCAGCTCATAAGAGAAAAAAATATCAAAAGTTAGAAAATGCTGGTCTTTTGCATTGGGGAGCTAACATTGCCAGCGTACTTATGGAGAATGCGGCTGCTTATACTGAATCTCTGCTAGAGGAGGAAGTCCATCAAGATTCCCGACTTCGGTATATTCGTATCCAACCTTTATTAGCGCCCTCAGAAACCCAGATGGATAATGCGGACAATGAGAACATCTCTCGCTTGCAGGAAGCAGGTTTTCGTACACTTGAAACTCACCGAGCTGTTCTTGATAACCTTATTCAAGAATTTTGTAAAGATTACGGTCAGCGTTAACAACATCTGAGTACTTCCTTTTCTAAAAAATAAGCACAGTTTCTTAAAAAAAGATTAGGGGGAAAAAATGATAAGAAGGAGTATTGTTAACATAGGTTAAAAATTGGAGACATCTAACTAAAGCTAGATATAAGCGGGCTTAGATAAGCCTTGAGAACAGAGTCATCCTGAAGATGGTGGGTAATCTTCAAGCTAGCATGAATCATATAGAAACTTCTGCTGGAGGCTTTAGTCCTTCGGGTAAACCGACCCAAGCGATGACGAATGTCACTGTTAGAAGCTTCAATGGGGAATGTTAAGTCTTTACCTAGGGAATGATAAAAGATTTTTGGAGTCTCCTTGATCCAGAGCGCTTTTAATATATCTCTTGCATCATAACTAATGGGTACCCAGCCCTTGGGTTGTACAGTGCTTGCCATCTGTACTCCTTTTTCATTAACTTCATAATGGATTTCATCTAGAGATAATTTATCATTCTTCAAGACTAAATATAGGCGATGATCATTCAGTGGAAAAAGTGTCTTCTTGAATGTTAAATTCTGTCATGTTCTTAATAAATAACCCGGCACTTACAGGTGTGACCCCATGCCCAAAGGGCTGTTGCTTGTCAGGTAAATTGGGGAACAGAGGGGGGACTTTGTTCATGAGCATTAAAACTTTGCAGAGCAATAAAAAATTTTAAGAAAAACAAGATCAATATGATGC
>BBVC01000141.1 GCA_001192655.1 Caedimonas varicaedens | reverse complement strand
GGCCACAAATCCTACGATCAATGGCGTTTTACACCCATCCAAGCGTCCGAAAGCATGAAAAGCAAAACGTCTCGAAAGATTCGCACCCTTTGGCAAAAGTACGTCAACAATCAGAAAATTATGGCGGATGAACTGGCTTTTCTTTCGGATGCTCTTTCTGTGCCTGTTTATAAATACATTCAGGTGAGTGCGGCTGTCGGCACTGAATTTATGATGGAAGATACCTGCGAGTATATTGGTCTGAGTGTTCTCATCACGCAGTTTGACAAGGTCGCTTCAGAAATTCTGTCCGCATTAGATAATCTTCAAGATATTCAACTCACGTCGGACACCATTGAAGGCTTTAAAAAGCGCATTCAATCTTTGCGGGGTCGTTTACAAGTTCAGCTTGCTTCTGCCGATGGCAGCGCTCTTTTACGACTTCACCAGATGATTCGCTCTTATGAGCAAGTCCTTGCTTCCAAGAATCACGGATAAGGAGAACAAGCATGACCTATTCT
>BBVC01000140.1 GCA_001192655.1 Caedimonas varicaedens | reverse complement strand
GAAAGTTGCTGATAATCACTCATGAATCATGAGCTGCGGGCGCCCTTCAGAACCCGATTCTTAAGGATGTCAGAAGCGCGAAAAGAAACAGTTTTACGAGGCGTAATCATGACCTCTTGCCCTGTTTTGGGGTTTCGTCCGATACGATTCTTCTTTTTCTGAATGTTGAAACTCGCAAATGAAGAAATCTTTAATTGACTATCTTTGATAAGCCCTTGGATCATCCCTTCAAGAGCTGTTTCTAAAATCTGATTGGCGCGTTGCTTTGACAATCCAACTTTATTTGCGATTGCCTCAGCAATTTCCATGCGTGTTATTGTTTTCGCGACCATTCCTTTTCCTCCCATTTTTCTATTCTTTTCAAGGACATATAACTTGAGCAATCTCTTGCGTCAATAATAATTTAGAATCCTTTCATTAAAAAAATATTAATGATAGATCGAATTCGATGCACAAAGAATTTTTTAGATAGTGTACTTGAAACAAACAGTTATGTTTTTATCTTTACACCTGCAAAAATACTTATACCACGATTGGGATAACCATAAGTATCTTCACTATAATCATTCAAGAGATTTTCAGCTCGCCCAGTTATTTCCATATGATCATTCAATTGATAAGCGCCCCCCAAACGCACAGCAAAA
>BBVC01000139.1 GCA_001192655.1 Caedimonas varicaedens | reverse complement strand
CCGATGTTGACAGTCAGGTATTCCTTGGAAACCCTCTAAAACTTAATCTGCCTAAGCGTGTTTGAAAAAACATCAAAACGATCTTTCAGTTTCTCGCTGAGACGATCGATGATTTCATTATGAAGGAGATAACCTAAAGTCCCATGCACCAACATTTCTTTTTCCCAACTCTTCATCGTCTGGGGATAAAGATCTTCAATCATCGCACTGTACGTCTCTACTTTTTGATGAAGAGTGTGAAGGCTATTCATCATGTCTTCATCACGGAAGAAATGACGATGAAGCGTATAGGGAAAATCATCCTTGGGAGCGTTCTTTAAAATCCCTTCTTCCATAAACTTCTGAAGCGTTTCAATAAGCAGTTCGTTGGATAGATCAATCCTGAGTGTTTGAAAGTGTTCGTTGGCAAGATAGCCCACGGGTTCAAGAAGAATGATGGATTTCATTTTCTCTTGATGGCTCATATCTTCGTTTGATCTGACAAACTCTCCCACACGCTTCCATTGTTTACGCAAAGCAGAACTGTCTTTAAAACCTTTGGGGAGGTTCATATCTCCCCATCCCCGATGAGCCTGTAATACAGGATAAGGTATAGCTAACAACATATAAAACGGTCATATTTTATTATCCTGAAATAATTGCTCGATAGAACACCTTT
>BBVC01000138.1 GCA_001192655.1 Caedimonas varicaedens | reverse complement strand
TATGTTGTTAGCTATATGCGCTTGAAGGGCTGGACATTCCGTACAGGTGTCGCCTATGACCCCACCCCTGTTCGCACACAATACCGCGTGCCCGCTGTGCCTGATAATGATCGTTTCTGGCTTTCTGCGGGTGTAGGATATGAACTTCATGATGCCTGGAAATTTTCCTTAAGTTATGCTCATGAGTTTATAAAAGATGCCGACAGCGCCCTTCGACCTTCTGCCACAGCACCAGAAGCCATTAAAGGCAACCTTATTGGCAAGTATACGGGATCTGTGGATATCGTCGCGGCTCAAGTTGTTTACAGATTCTAGCAATCGTCCCTGAAGAGAGTGCGTGGAAAGATAAAGCCATGCCCTCTCTTTATCTATGAGAGTCAAAAATAATTTAGCAAGAGTTTCAGGAATGGCCAAGAAGTGCAACATCAAAGAGAAGAACCTGCTCTGGCTCAAGAAATATCCTGCGGGACTTACCTGGGATCTAGCAATTCCGTCCCAGCCTTTATATAAATTGCTCGATGATGCGGTTGAGCAATTTTCAGAAAACAATTGCATCGATTTTCTGGGAAAAAAATACACTTATCGTGATATTGGCGACCTTGTGGATAAAACGGCCAAAGGATTACAAAAATCTGGTGTTAAAAAACACACTCGTGTGGGGATCTTTATGCCCAATACACCTTATTATATCATTTTTTATTTTGCCATTTTAAAGGCAGGTGGCATTGTCGTAAACTTTAATCCCCTTTATGTCGCGCCAGAATGTCAACATCGG
>BBVC01000137.1 GCA_001192655.1 Caedimonas varicaedens | reverse complement strand
TATGTTGTTAGCTATATCCCACATCTCCTGTATAAAGGAGGCCATTTTGAATGACGTCTTCTGTTTCTTTTGGACGATTCCAATATCCCAGCATCACTTGAGGCCCCTGGACAGCAAGTTCTCCCTTTTCTCCCAAAGAGACTTCCTTGGTTTTGTCTTTCAAAGACATAATTTTAATATAGGTTTGGGGAAAAGGAAATCCGATGGATCCGGGCTTACTCTTATCTTGAAGGGGATTAGCTGATACGACAGGAGAAGCTTCACTCAGTCCATACCCTTCAATCAATGTTGCACTCGTCAATCTTTCAAATTCCTTTTTGACTTCTAAAGGAAGAGGGGCGCCACCGCAGATGCACGCCTTGAGGGAACGCAAATTATATCGGGCATTATTTTTATACGTATTGATCAGGGTATAAATAGTAGGAACGGCAGGTAAGCACGTTATTTTGTGTTTATTAATAAGTTTGATTGTTTCCTCTACAGTAAATCGCGGAAACATCATAACGATTTCCCCACCCACGCGAAGCGAAAGATTCATCACAACTGTCATTGCAAAAACATGAAAGAAAGGAAGTGACGCTAATATCTTTTCATGTCCCAGTTCAACGGACGGGCTAAACCAGTGTGCACATTGCAACGCATTACTATAAACATTTTGGTGAGAGAGCATAGCGCCTTTTGGGATGCCTGTTGTTCCTCCCGTATATTGAATGACAGCAATATCTTTTTCAGGAACAACAGAATGGTATTGCAACGTACCATCATTCTGGATGAGTGAGTCAAATAAAATAATGTCTGGATCAGAAGGAATCTTTGCCTGTTCTTTCTTTTTAAAAAGAGAGAACAAAATATTTTTGGGGAAAGGGAGTATTTCCCTGAAAGGACAAATAATCATCTTTTTTAGGGATGTTTCGTGCAATTGTTCATAAACTTTTACAAAAAGAACATGCAGATCCAAAGTAATCATGATCTCGGTTCCAGAATCATTAATCTGGTTTCGAATTTCTTGTTAGCGCCGGAG
>BBVC01000136.1 GCA_001192655.1 Caedimonas varicaedens | reverse complement strand
GACGTTCTGCCGCTCGTGAAATGCTTCTTTCTTTAGCGACGTGATAAAAAACCTTGAGACGATCCCATTCCAGATTCATCAATAAAATTCCTTCATATTATGATGATTATGCAAATCATCTCAGAGACCTACCAGTATTTTATACCATTAGTCAAGTTTTTGTAAGAAAGGGTTCAAAACTTTGACTTCTTTTCCTGAGGAAGAAAGAATGTTTATATGTTTTTGGCTCTGAAAATTTTGATTTGAAATTCGGAAAACAAAATATTTTATCTCTGATATAAAATTCGGGGTTGACCTTAGAGGAAGAGAAGCATAATTTCTAAACGTCTTTGAAGGGGGCGCTTAGCTCAGTCGGTAGAGCATCTGACTTTTAATCAGGGGGTCACAGGTTCGAATCCTGTAGCGCCCACCACCCTGACTTCCATTTAACCTATTGTAAAACATCACTTTCCATCGTCTCTTTATGCCTTTTTGGTGCAAATAGGCATAATAAGGGCATATTCAGCTTTCTGCCTTTTCTAAAAAACCTTTGTTCTGCAATGCATTGCGCTTATTTTTATGGTCATTTTAAGGGCATAATGAAAAAATCTTCTCAAAAAGGAGATTTTTCATGACGCGTGTTCGTTTGACTGATTCATTGATTTCTAAAGCTCTTCCCAAACTGAAACCCTATGAATTGAATGATACGGTTGTGCCGGGCTTTCAATGTGTGATTTATCCCTCTGGTCGCAAGACTTTTCGCTATCGCAATCAAAATTATAAGAGAGTTTTAGGTTGTTATCCGTTCGATCGTGTGCAGTCCAGTCGGAAAGACTGCATCTCTCATTACCATACGCATCTTGAAGAAATTAAAAGAAAGAGAAGGACAAATATGCAGGATTATATGACCATTGATACATTGGTGAGAGAATATCTCCAGTTTAAAAAAGGAGTTTTGGCAGAGCAAACGTTCAAGGATTATGAGTATATTTGGACTCGTTATGGTCAAGAGCCCTTAGGTTCTCTGTTAATTTCCAAACTGAAAGATGTTCAGGTGAACGATCTTTTTATCAGTTTAAAAGAGACATACTCTCATACTGTTAGCGCCGGAGGTAAA
>BBVC01000135.1 GCA_001192655.1 Caedimonas varicaedens | reverse complement strand
CTCATCACGTCGGAATGTTGAACTTCACTTTGGTTGCAGGGAAATTGCCAGGAAGCAAAACATACGCTTCCAGCTTGTTCAAAGACATAATCTCTGTGGCAGGAATTGTGGGTTGAACACGGCGTTGCTCCGATAAATTCACGCCATCTCGCATATGGTGCGCTCCCATAGAAAAACCTTCCGAAGAAGAAAGAACTTCTTGTTCTCCTAACGTCAGGGACAGGTCTTTGGCGGTTTCGTGATCTTGAGACCGAAAGATGACTTTGGTGCTGCAATTGGAAAGAAGCGTTTTGGTGCCCGCATGAGAATACAAGGCGTCAATCTGGCTTTTGTTCTGAAAACCTAAAACACAGCACGCCCCGTATTTGGCGCCTTCGGTGACCATGCGCTTCAGACCGGTGATTTGAAAATCCCAACCGGCTATTTCGTCCGCCGCCATCCAAAGGCGGTTTTTAAAATCAACGCCCGCTCTTTCCAGTCCCAAAAACGCAAAGTTGAACAAAGACGCCACCAGAGGCGCAAGCGTACTCCGTTGATCGGGTTTGGCCATGAGAAACAGCCATTCTCCGCTGTCCTTCGTATTTTTGACCCAATACGTTACAGAAAAAGGAGGCTTGTCGGTTTTTAAATAGCCAAAAGCTGATAAGGTCTTGAGAAGCTGAAGACGAATGCCTGTGGTGGTTTTCTCTGATTGAGGACGCATCATGCCTTCGGCAAGCGTCCCTTCATAAAACGCAATCGTGTCATCTCCCAAAGGTTGGAGGCAAGACCAATGCAAAATCTGGGACATGGATAAATTGCCGTCTTTCAAAAGCTTTTGTGCTGTGGTGGAGAGCAACAATCTTGCAGAAGCTGGCCAAAAGTCATCGGCTTTTCCGTCTGGGACAACGGTAGCTGCCCACGCATCATATCCATAAGGTTCTAATTGTTCATCCCAGATATTCCATGAAACAGAACGGGCATCCAGGGGATTGATGAGATGATCTTTGTCAGGTCGATAAAATTTGTCTGTGAGTTCTCCCGTAGAATCCAAAATCACCGCACGTTCATTCTTTGCTCTCACTTGCTTGAGCAGATGAATCAGGCAAGTTGTTTTACCCATACGGGTTGCACCCATAATCGCCGTGTGCTGGTTTTCTGATCCTTCAGGAAGCGGAAGACCAGGGGCGATAATAAAA
>BBVC01000134.1 GCA_001192655.1 Caedimonas varicaedens | reverse complement strand
GATTATATTAGCCGAGTTTTGACACAAAAAGTTCCGACAGCACAGCGAGTAATTGTCGCTCATTTGGGTGGCGGCGCGAGTCTGTGCGCAATGTTAGACGGTAAGAGCATTGATACCAGTATGCAGTTTGGTGCAATAACTGGAGTTCCGATGGCAACTCGTTCGGGTGATTTCCCGGTAGATGCTGCATTTTATTTATTAAAGCAATGTGGCTACAGTGTTGAGTCTCTGGAGGCTGATCTTGAGAAACATGCGGATTGCTCGGGGCTTCTCTAGGTATTTCGGAGAGTATGCAAAAATTAGAACAAAGTCCTGATGTAAATGCTAAAAAAGCATTAGAGTATTTTGAGTACTCGGTATTAAAGTATATTGGTGCCTATACTGCAGCACTTGGTGGTTTGGATACTTTGGTATTTACTGCCGGGATTGGTGAGCATGATGCTAGTTTTAGAGCGCGAATCAGTGCAAAATTGCTATGGTTGGGAGTTGAACTTGATCACACTGCAAATGATAATGCAGTTGGTGGTAATCAGATGCATAAAATCAGTAGTCAAAATTCTAAAGTTGTGGTCTATATGATCCCAACCGATGAAGAATTAATGATAGCCAAAAATGTAGTTGAATTATTTAATTTAAATTAATAAAAAAGTAGTAAAGAGGAGAGAAGATATGAGTAAAAACCCAATGTTTGGAACAAACCTATTGGCAGGTAAAATTCCATTAACGGCAAAAGCCAAAGAGTTTCAGGATTATGTAACTGATGCTATGCAACGCAGTTCATTATTTATGGATGTAATGCGCAAACGTGGTAACGAAATGGTTGACATGACCAAAGATAATTCTTCAACCGTGCTGAATTTTAAATTTGAAAAATTAATGGATGGCTCAAGTTTTGAACGTCCGATTAATTATTGGTTGGCTAGGATGTTACCACCTGAAGGTGTTGTGACAGATAATAACAAACGCCCCTATGTGATTCAAGATCCACGTGCTGGACAAGGCCCTGGGATTGGTGGTTTCAAAAAAGACAGTGAAATTGGCGATGCACTAAAAAATGGACATCCAGTATATTTTGTTGGCTTTAATTCAACACCGGTAGATGGGCAGACTTATGAGGATATTATCAAAGGACAGGTTAAGTTTTATGAAAGTAGCTGAGCTACATCCGAATACCTAAAATGTGCGCGATGGGTAATTGTGCT
>BBVC01000133.1 GCA_001192655.1 Caedimonas varicaedens | reverse complement strand
GGACAGCGCTTTAAAACCCTTTACATCCATAAAACCATTTCCATCGGGTTTCAAATTACGGAAAACGCCATTGAGGATAACCAGTATAAAGACCAGTTTCCTTTGCAAGCCCGTTCTCTGAAAAGGTCGATGGAGCAAACCAAAGAAATTTTAGGTGCCAGCCTCCTGAATAACGGGTTTAATCCTTTATATCCTTTAGGAGACGGTCAGCCTCTTTTGAGTACAAAGCATCCCATTGATACAGGGGTGGTCGCCAATTGTCCTGCCATTCCCGCGGATTTGAATGAAGCGTCCTTGGAACAAGCCATGATTGCCATCCAGCAATTTAAAGATCAGGCGGGGCTGATTCAGATGACCTCTGCCCGTAAACTCCTGATTCCGCCCCAGCTTCAGTTTGTGGCGGAACGTCTTCTTAAATCTGCCTACAGTCCTGAAAATGCCAACAATGCGGTGAACGCTATGGTGAGCATGTCCATGATCCCCGATGGTTTTACCGTCAACCAGTTTTTAACCAATCCCGATGGATGGTTTGTCCTCACAGATGCCACGAACGGGTTCAAGCATTATCAGCGCAAAGCTTATGACACGGATACCTTTAAGGACTTTATGACCGATAACCTGATCGCCAAAGCCACAGAGCGGTATTCTTTCAACTGCTCCAATTTTAGAGCGATTTATGGCAGCGGCAATCTGAATTAGCAGGAGAGCAAGAGATGGCTTCCAAAAGAACGCCCACCACATTTTCCAATTTACTGGTCTCGGACAGACGCGATCCTGTATCCAAAACTCTGAATCCCAATCCCAATGCCAGCCCTGCCGCGATTGCCGAGATTCAGTCGGATAAAGGAGCCTTGCTGGTGTCAAGATTGACGACAGTTGCGCTTAACACTCTCAAAAACGGTGGTCTGGCTGTGGCAGGTATGGTGGCTTATGATGTTGACAAAAAGAAGTTTGTGTTCTTTCAGGATGGGGATTGGGTCGTCATTCCAAATGTCCCCGTTGAACACTATATAGAAGGGCCTGAGTCGTCCGAAGACGGCGATATAGCGGCGTTTGGCAATGGCGGGCAACCTCTGTCAAAACAAGCAAAATCTCTCTCCGAGGATCCCGTTCCTGTTCATTATGTGAAAGGACCGCTGTCTTCCAAGCCTGGGAATCTGGCGGTGTTTAAAGGAGATACCGGTTCTGAGGTCGTCGATAGCGGACTCAATGTTC
>BBVC01000132.1 GCA_001192655.1 Caedimonas varicaedens | reverse complement strand
AGTATGAGTTACCCGCCAAATTATACGGCACAATACCAAAATTAAAATTATACTACCAACTTGAAAATGCAACCATTTCCAGCCTGTATTATCCAGCGTAATTCCAATAAAATACTCACTAAAGATCAGCAATGCAATTAGCCAATGTAGGCTTTTTGCAACTTTGCTATACCCTTGTTGAATTTCCATTATAATCTCCCTCTCATTTTTATTATTTTAAATGTTGTTACAGTATTACTACCTATAAACTACCGGAATATAAAGTAAAAGCTAGGCGCAAGGCGACGTAGTGTACATGAGGAGCTTTGCAACGACGCTATTACAAAATAGTCTGGATAATTACAGTGTTTCTTTGTAGCGACATGGATCGATATAGTTCAATACCTGCTGATGGTAAACACTATCGCCAAATTGCTCAGAGATAATGCTTGCAACAAAGCACGACAGTAAAATTGGTAAACTAAATTGACTTGAACCACTCATTTCAACCACCATTGCCACAGCCGTAATCGGTGATTGGGTAATTGCCGCCAAAAATCCAGCCATCCCCAGCAAGTAAAACTGCACTAACGGAATTGTATTAAAAAAATGATGCACTAAATCACCAATTCCAGCACCAATTGATAATGCTGTTGAAAAATACCCGCCTGGAACACCTGCCGATACTGAAGCTATTGCACCAAAAAATTTTGCAATCGCATAATACCACGGGGCATCTGTTGAGCTATCCAAAAACTGTGTTGTTGAACCAGCTCCATTACCAAAAGATAAACCACTGCTTAAATGACCAATAAAAGCTACAATCAGACCAAAGATCAGAGCATTTATCAAATAATGCTTTTTACGCCAACTATTTAAAAAGAAAGTTTTATTTACCGTCATAAAAACTATTGCTTTAGTAAAAAGTGCTCCACTTAAGCCACACAAAGAACCAATCAAAATTGCAAACGGAATATGATGCCAACTATGCTGTAACTGCGCTGGACTAACCTGCCCCATATACGGTTGATTACCGGTTAATAAATTAGATATAAAAACCGCGCCGAGCGTACCGCCAACCAAAATCGTCGCAATCTTTGGACTAATTTTTTTAACGTACTCTTCAATTGCAAAAACCATTCCTCCGATTGGAGCGTTAAATGCTGCAGCAACCCCAACCCCGGCACCCAGTTTAATCAGAAGGCGCTGTTTAACCACGCTGATATTTTTCATCT
>BBVC01000131.1 GCA_001192655.1 Caedimonas varicaedens | reverse complement strand
GAAACTTTTGGATGAAGTTGTGAAACATCATCCTATCCGTTCACAGCTTCTTTCAATTTACTACCAACCTTGAACACGACACGCTTGGAAGCAGGGATATTTATAATCTCGCCCGTTCTGGGATTGCGTCCAGTGGTTGCCTTGCGGTCTTGCACTTCAAAAGTTCCCCAACCCATAAGGGATATTTTCTTCCCTTCTTTCAATAGGGCGGTGATGCTGTCTTGAATTGCTGTCAGGTATTCTTTGGCTTCTTTTGTTGACCCTTTCAGATCGGCTATCTTGTTGATCAGTTCGTCTCGGGGTGCCTTCGTTTCACTCATGGCTTTTCCTTCTTGTTCGATTTCTTCTTCTCGCCCGCAGGCGTAAAGTCCAGTTCTGGGGACTGTTCAAAACGAATGCTTTTACGCAGTCCCTCCACGGCTTCAAAATGGCTGTCTTTCCTGACCTTCTTGTCTATCACCTCGAAAGTGCCAAAACCAGACAAGTCCAGCTTGCCATCTTTCACGATTCCTTCATCCATGCGTGCAAAGGCAACATCCACAAAACGCCGTGCATCCCCTTTGCCTATGCCGACCTTCTCGTGGATGAGGTGGGCCAGCTTATCCCGTGTCAGGCTACCAGTAAGGATCGGTGGTTCTTCTGCCAGGGTCTTTGCCATTTAAAATCTCGTCCAGTTCTTTTCCCACAAGGAAACACATCACAGTCTTTTCAGGAACACTCACCTTTTCCCCTGTGTGAGGATCGGTGGCAACATGGGCTTTTTGGCGTTCAGGCACAAAGCGTCCAAAATTGCGAATGTTGACCCCGTCCCCTCGTTTCACTGTCTCTACAATTGCCTCTAGGATGGTGTTCACGATTTGCTCTGCCTGTGCAGGCGTAATCTTAAAGCTCCATTCCTTCACATGGTAAACGAGGTCTGCGCGGGTCATGGCGCTAACAGTTTAATCTGGCTAGCTATGTTGCGTCCTTTGACTTCTTTCAACTCGTAGCTGACTTTCTGCTGTTCCCTCAGAAATTCAAGCCCAGATGCCTTGAGTTCCCTGAAATGGACGAAGATGTCCTTGTCGCCTTCTTTCGCATCGTCAGGCGTAATAAACCCGTAACTCTTGTGAACATCATAGAATTTTACCCGACCCGTCGGCATTGTAAGGCATTTTCCCCTTGAAAATATATAGCTTCGCTCATCATGAACAAGCAAAGGCAATTTGTCAAAAAGATGTTCGCT
>BBVC01000130.1 GCA_001192655.1 Caedimonas varicaedens | reverse complement strand
CTTATACTCAAGCTGATTCATCATCCTAGGTCGTTGATTTATTCCTCACCTGCTACGTGTAAGCTTCGTCATAAATCGCCTACTAGTATTTCCACACGCGTGTGTTCGAATCAGTTTAAGTATATATATAGCAACCCTGAGCGCTCACGACTGTTGCTGGAAAACTAGCGAACCCAGCAATCAAGCAGATGGTCATTAATTACACCGATTGCTTGTAAATGGGCGTAAATAGTAGTTGAACCAACAAATTTAAAGCCGCGAGCTTTTAAATCTTTAGCAACCCGATCTGATAATTCACTAGTCGCTGGAACTTGGCTTAAGCTAACCCAGCGATTGTCAACTATCTGATTATTTGTAAAACTCCAAATGTAACTGTCAAATGAGCCATACTCCTGCTGAATTTGGATAAATAATCGAGCATTGTGTACAGCCGCTTCAATCTTAAGCCGATTGCGGATTATCCCAGTATCTAGCATTAGTTCTTCAATTTTATTCCGGTCAAACTGAGCCACTTCGTTCACATTAAAATCAGCAAAAGCATTCCGGTAACCTTCGCGACGTTGCAAAATCGTGTACCAGCTTAGTCCAGCTTGCATCGTTTCCAACAGCAAAAATTCAAAATGCTTATGTTCATCATGTAATGCTTTACCCCACTCATCGTCATGATAGCGTTGATACAAAACTGATTTATTACACCAGCCACAGCGATTTTTACCGTCATTTAATAATTCAAGTATCTTTTTTGCCATACTCATATCCTGACTAATAATTAATTCTCTACCAATTCATTAACATCAATATAGCGCATCCCAGCACTCTTTGCTGCCGCAAATCCAGCAAAATGATCTTCAAAAACTAGGCAATTCTCAGGTAAGATACCTTGATCCTGAGCCGCTTTTAAAAATACATCAGGCGCAGGCTTCCCGTGGGTAACATCTTCAATCGCAAATACTTGTTGAAAGTAAGCAAAGACATCATTTAAGTGTAACATTTGCGCTACAGCCTGTTTTGCCCCACCCGAAGCCACGACCATTGGCAATTTACCGTGATACTTCTTAACAATAGCAAAGGTCTTCTCAATCGGAGTAACATGCATAATGTACTGCTCGAGAAATACTTTTTTCTTATATTCCTGCAGTTCTTTAATATCCAGATTATAGTTCAGCTTGGCAGCTACCGCTGCTACCATCCGCCCGCCGCTTACACCTGCATACTCACGAATAAATTCATCTTCTTCAATGAAGCTCAAACCTTGGCTAAGAAATGCATCACGCCATGCTTGATAATGTAAACTCAATGTTTCCATCAAAGTTCCATCGCAATCAAAAATCAGGAGTTGAATAT
>BBVC01000129.1 GCA_001192655.1 Caedimonas varicaedens | reverse complement strand
TAGGGAAAAGCGATGCAAAAAGCAATTGCTGTAGGCAGGGCATATCGTGCTGTATCTGCCTCCTTATTCTCCAGACTTTAATCCCATCGAGCATAAATGGGCACAAGCAAAAGCAATTAGACGCAAAAAAAAGGTGTTCTATCGAGCAATTATTTCAGGATAATAAAATATGACCGTTTTATATGTTGTTAGCTATAGTTTCTGTCATGACAGCAGGTGCCAAAGGAATTGCAGTGATTGGCGCTCTCCATGACACTAAAAATCCGCAACCTCTTGCACAATTGCTTCGTCATATTATCGATAATTCAGGTAAAAATTATGCTTTTTAAAATTGAATCTGCTCTTCTTCAATTACGTCAAACCAAGCCGCTGGTTTTGTGTCTCACCAATTATGTGACGATGGATTTTATGGCGAATTGCCTGCTTAGTTTAGGAGCCGCGCCTATCATGTCACATGACATAAGAGAACTGGAAGAATTAATGCAAATCAGCCACGCTGTGACTATCAATATAGGGACATTAAATGCAAATTTTGTAGAACATTCAAAGGTTGTCATCAGATTCGCCAAGCAATCTGGCAAATCGATCATTTTTGATCCGGTGGGGGCTGGAGCAAGCCGACTTCGCACCCTGACAGCAAGAGAACTGATGACCTCTTCAGATATCATCCGAGGCAATGCTAGTGAAATTATAGCGCTATTAGCAGACACACAGGAAACTCTGGGAGTAGAATCAACACATCAAGTAAGTGATGCTATGCATAGCGCTTCGTGTCTTGCAACGCAACATAAATGCACTGTTATTGTTAGTGGAGAGCGTGATTTTATCACAGATGGTAAAAGGGAAAGAGTCCTGAGATTTGGATCACCCTTAATGCCTTTTATTACGGGGATGGGATGCGCTTTGACAGCTGTGATTGCTGCATTTAGAGCTGTTGTTCCAGACTCTTTTGAAGCTGGGAGTATAGCAACTGGCTATTATGGTTTATGTGGGATGCTTGCGGCGCGTAAAAGTGACAGACCAGGCTCATTTCGAACAGCTTTTATTGATGAACTTTACCAGTGTAACTTTGATGAAATGAGAAAAATATATGCTGAATGAATCTGATATTATCGATTTTTTGCAAACACGCTTTCCTGTGTTAGAGGGGATTGGCGATGATGCTGCTATCTTATCATTATCGGACACAGAGAGTTATAGCTAAAAACCTTTAAAATGGTTATATTATGGATAATTTTTAAGAGGATTATTCCATGACCTATTCATTAGATTTTAGACTTCGTGTTTTATCTGTAAAAAAGAAGAAAAATTTGAGTTTTGCTGAAACGGCGGATCTCTTTGGTGTTGGAGTGACCAGTCTTGTCAGATGGGTCAAGAGCCTGAGCCTCAGACACATCGTCATAAACC
>BBVC01000128.1 GCA_001192655.1 Caedimonas varicaedens | reverse complement strand
CAGCAAAACTCAAATTTTTCTTCTTTTTTACAGATAAAACACGAAGTCTAAAATCTAATGAATAGGTCATGGAATAATCCTCTTAAAAATTATCCATAATATAACCATTTTAAAGGTTTTTAGCTATATCAATAATGCCAACTTGACACATGGTGATTTTGATCCTGCAAATATGCTTGTCAGGAAGATTGATAAGCAGTGGAGAGTAACGGCCCTTCTGGATTGGGAGTTTGCCTTTGTGGGGAGTTATTTGATGGATATGGGGATGATGTTGCGTTACGCTCATAAACTGCCAGCATGTTATGAGCGCTCGTTTATTGACGGACTAAAATCCACAGGACAAGAATTACCAGATACATGGAAACAATCCGCCAAACTTATGGATCTTCTCTGTTTGCTTAATCTTCTTTATTATAATCCGCTGAATCAGAGACCCCGTATAAATCGGGATCTTGTTTCGTTGCTGGAAGACACAGTTACTTACTTTCGATCTTTTGATGCCGGATCATCGCGGTAAAAAATCGGGATGATTGAAAACAAAAAGCTTGGGATCCAATGCCACATCTCGCTGAATGTCCTTTAGGTTGACAACTGTTTTAAGCTGATTTGCGTCGATGGTAATCCACTGAATGAGTTGCAGGGGAGCTTGTGTAAATGTCAAGGTCAGGCTACCGGTTTCAGGTTCCTGTGCGCGAACCAGGGTGACTTTAAGGCGTCCATCTTCAGCAGAAAAATCAGTTACTGTCACGCCTTCTGAAAATCGAATGGATTCTCTTAAAAAGAATTCAGCCGGTGTATCTTTAAGTGCCAGAGTCGTTAGCTCATCATTTTCCTTGTCCTGAATAATAAGCCAGGAGCCATCGGCAATCATCGTTTGTGTTTTGGGATAAGTATAAATTAAACGCATTTTGCCAGGGCGTTGAAGAAAAAATTTTCCTTGATAGAGGCTACCATTGGGATTCAATTGCTCAAAGGTTGCTTCCCAGGTTTTTGAGGCATTCATATAGTGTTCGATTTGTGCCAGCCATTCACTTGGGCTTGATGCGCTCCAACAATGCTGAAAAAATCCCATAACAATAAACGTAAAAAAAAGTTTCTTTTTCATTCTCTTTCTTTCTCTTGATTTTGAAAATCAAGTCGTTGAAATAAGCACTTCACGTTTCCCAACATGATTTGCCTGACTGACAATGCCTTCTGATTCCATCTGTTCAATAATACGTGCCGCTGTGTTGTAACCTACGCGTAAATGTCGTTGGACGAAACTGGTGGATGCCTTTCTCTCCCGTCGTACAAGGTGTACGGCTTGCTGATATAATGCGTCGCCCTTATCTTCATCATTGCCAAAAGAACTCAACGAAACATCTGTATCTTCTTCTGTAATTGTCTCGATATAAGAAGGTTCAGCCTGAGATTTAAGAAAGTTTACAACCCGTTCTACTTCGCCATCCGTTACAAAAGGACCATGTACGCGCTGGATTTTACCACCGCCTTCCATATAGAGCATGTCTCCTCTTCCCAACAACTGTTCTGCGCCCTGTTCACC
>BBVC01000127.1 GCA_001192655.1 Caedimonas varicaedens | reverse complement strand
GCTTCAGAATCTGGGAAGGTGCGCCCCTTTTGCCATGGGGTGGGTGGCCGCTGATGGCAAGCTCTATACGGGCTTCAATGTAGACAATATTAGCCATAAAGAACTAGGTAAATATTACATCACGTTTAAAACACCTGCTTCTTCCGATTCTTATATCGTTTTGGTCACACCTTATTACAAAGAAGCTCAAGGCGTCCATGCCGAACCGCAAGTGACCCGCGCCACTTACTTTTCTGTGTTTTGTTCAGGAAATAAAGACCCCGAAGAATTTATAAACAACAGCTTCTTTTTTGGGGTGTGGGATTTGGGAGTCGCAAGCAACGTCTCTGTCTCTTGACTTGCGTTGGTAAGCGCGGGAAAATAAGAGCATCAGGATGATGGCCTTTTAAAACATCGCCCCCCACTTCTCCTCCCGCGCAGGAGGGAACTCAAGGGCTGGGACGTCTGCTCCCTGACCGTAGACACGTGAGTTGGCACGTCTCAACAACATCCCCACCTTGATCGTACGCGATCAAGCTGAAGTGACCCTCCGTCTCCTCGGATAGAGACGGTGAGGAGTTGGCCTCATTAAAACAGTCCCGTTGCAACGATTTTGAAAATTTATGATGTTTCAATCGCCTAAATGTGTGCGTTTGACATACGCAACAATGGAAGTGTCTTTATGTTCTCAGACGATTGAGCCGTGTTTCTGCTGGGCGGAACACGGATGATTTTAAACAGGAAAGGACTCATTGCATGAGTTATGGACAAAACGCGCCCCAAGGGTTTCAGTCGCAAGGGACACAAACTGCAGCCACCTTTACGGGTCAAACACACATGTACGCGATTAAAACAGGATATGCCACCAGCATTTTTACCGGCGATCCTGTGATCCTTGACGGAGGATATTTAAAACATTTAACGGACGGAACAGCCTCAACAACTCTTGCGACGATGCCCATCGGTATCTTTCAAGGATGTCAATGGAATAGCCCAGACGTCAATATTCAAGGTCTGGCGAAGTCGCCCTACTGGCCTGCAAATACCGTTGTTCAGCCTTTCGGAGGGATCACGTCAGCTTATGCCTGGGTCATCACCGATTCCAATGCTACGTGGAATATTCAGGTGTCAACTTCTGCAGATGACGTAGCGGCAACGGCGACAGTTAAGCCTGAGCAAATTGGGCAATACGCCACTTGGAAGCTGAGAAAACAAGGAAACAAACTCATTCCTGCCAATCCTGGGACAGGAAACACGGCGACCGGTCAGTCAGGGGTTTATCTGGATGCCACCACCATTAAAGCTGATCCTGTGGGACTTCCTCTGGTGATTTTAGGATTTACCCTGATGCCCGGCAACAAACCCGGCATGCCTTTTTGTAACGTCATTGTGGGATGGAATCCCAAAATTGTGAAACCAGCAGCATAACATCTGGATGTTTAACATCGAGATGTTAACGCCTCTTGACTGAAGGAGAATTGACACATGATTAACACCGGCGCCATTGCCAACCTGCTCAGACCGGGTTTAAGAGAAATCTTTGGTGAAAGCCCCTCTTACCCGACCCAATACACACAAGTTTATAAAACCTATCAGTCTCAAAAAGACTATGAGCAGGATCAGGAAATGAAAATGCTGGGTCTGGCGCAGATTCGGGCAGAAGGTGCGCCCACGGCTCTGGATA
>BBVC01000126.1 GCA_001192655.1 Caedimonas varicaedens | reverse complement strand
CCACTTAACGTTCAGTATCTTCGAAGAAAGTTTATACAAATAGCGAGAATCATACATGATTCTCGCCTATCAGGCACACCTCCACCGGTATGTTGGGATTAGGGTTTTTAAATCTCGAAACCAAGGAAAAATTGAATGTCATCCCCCGAGATCGTGTTCAGTAGATCGAACTTATTTCGAACAGTAGCAAGATCGCTTTTATTGAGCAAATCGCATACCTGGCAGAAAAGAAAGAGTTAAAGATATGACAATAATCGTTGGTATAGATGTTTCCAAGAATTCTAGAGATTAAAAAAAATCTACAGCTTCTTAAGGATAAACTTAAGAAGATAGAAAAACACATTCATAATCTTATCCAAACTACACAAAGATTTAAACAGATAGAAGATATCCTGGTGACAGTGCCAGGAATCGGCAATCGGAGTATTACGGGATTATTATGTTATTTGCCTGAATTAGGAAAGGTAACCCGTAAGCAGATAACGGCTTTATGTGGTTTGGCACTCTATGTTTGTGATAGTGGACAGATGCGAGGAAAAGCTAGGACGAAGAAAGGAAGAGCTCATATCAAGGAAATTCTTTACATGCCGATGTTGACCAGCATTCGTATTAATCCCATTATTAGTCGTTTTTACCAACACTTGCGTTCCAGGGGAAAACCAGCAAAAGTCGCTCTTATTGCTTGTATGCGTAAACTTTTAACGATTCTCAATTTTCTAGTAAAGAATAAAGTCTCTTGGAAGGCGTGTGTAACAAAATGATTTATTTGATAGATTTAGATTTCTAAAGATAGGCTTTTTAGCTTAGGAAAATTTAGTGCGGTGCTTTTAAATTCAATATCATCACACCTCATAGAGTCTTCTATTAAGGTGCTATAGTTAGTGCAATTTAATTCTGAGGAAAGTTACCAATCATGTTGAGAGCATCACGTAAGTATCGAACCGTATTTCTCGTATACTTCTGTCCCTCTCCATGAGCAAAGGTTCCGGCGACAACTCTATTGCCAGAATTTAGCAAAGCGTAGTGAGAGCTTCCACTACCGGAAGGACGAACTGTACCTTTGCCATTTAGCCGTTCCCAAAGTTTTTTAAAGTCCCCAAACGTAAATCCTTGTCCTTTTAGCTTAGAATTAAAGATCGTATCAATCAATTTAGAAGCTTTATTATTGATTTTATGGGAAACAGGTTGGACTTTTTCTTCAGAAGATTGAGCAGACATTTCTGAATGAAAGGCTCTTATTCCTCGCGGACGCAATGGGGTTTTCTCTTCCTTTTCCTTTTCATCTTCTATTCTTGAAGTAAGGGATGTTTTTTCATTTTGACCCTCTTTTTCAGAATCAGAAATATTTTCTGATAGAAGCAAACGTGGCACTGGACTCTTTGGGAGCTCCTGTGAAGCTGTTTCTGGAGGAAAAGCAAAAGAAAGTGATGAGGCTCTAGCGGCGTCATCTGATTTATTGCCCTCTGCAAAAGGTTGCTCAGAAGATGCAGTTAGTTCTTTATTTTTGAGACTTTTGACTTCAACGCTTTTGAGTTCTACAGCTTCTTTCTTTAATCTTGGTGCAGGTCTAATAATTTTTTTAGTTTCTTTCTTCCCTGTAACGGCTGTTGGTTGATCCCAAGATCTCTCATTCAAAAGATTAGAGTCTTCTCTTTCTAAAGTTTCATTAATTAATGGGCTTTCTTGTATTACAGGATAAAGCCAACTGGGTTTAGGTAATGCTTGCGCTTCGGGTAACTCTGCGTCTAGCCGCGATACAAGAACAGTGATTTCTTGCTGACACCAATTCATGAGCGTAACTCTTTGCTCTATTAGGTCAAAGTTTGACCAGTAATAATCATTATCTTTATGCCCTCTTAATTCTTCAAGGTCTCGGTCATAATCTGTTATGAAGGCGAAGTCTGGATATGAAAGGTCTACAGTTTCATCGTTTAGGATAGGCCATAACGTTCGAGAACAGCTAATTAATTTTTTAGTTTTCTGAGATAAATCAGCAGGAGTTGTCATTTTATAGAGGTGATAAATTATAGCTAAAAACCTTTAAAATGGTTATATTATGGATAATTTTTAAGAG
>BBVC01000125.1 GCA_001192655.1 Caedimonas varicaedens | reverse complement strand
ACAGATAAAACACGAAGTCTAAAATCTAATGAATAGGTCATGGAATAATCCTCTTAAAAATTATCCATAATATAACCATTTTAAAGGTTTTTAGCTATAGAAGAGAAAACTTGATCCTGACTATTCAAATTCATATGTGCGAAAGGCATTAAATGGCAAAGTTCTGTTAGTTTATCGAATAGTCTTGTTTGTTGATAAAATACTTTAACTTCTCTTTGGAAAGCAGGTAAGTAACGGGATCAAACTTTGGTAGAGCAATGCAATGAGGGATATTTTTTCTTTTTATAGGTATCTCAAAGTTGTTTTTCTTCTGGATGAGTTAAAGCTTTTAGAAAAATAGTAAAAGGTCCTTCTAGCGCAGTTTCACGAAACATTTTCCGTAATAAGTAATAAGTAATAAGTAGAGTATTCCAATGTTTCAGGAATCGTTGCTCGAAATATAAATTCGGTCAAACACATATTTGCTTGTTTTATAATACGTGTATGATGTGGCGGGATACGTTCCTGACTCAATTTGAAGTTATTATTTTTTTTAACAGGACTGAAGAAATTTGGAAAAAAATTTAATACCGGGTTTTTTTAAAATATGTTTAATTCTTTGCTCTACTTCCTCAAAATTTTTTATTTCTTTGACCTTATTTTTCAGGAAAGTAGGAACAATAGAATCAATCTCAACGGCTAACACAACGAGATTATGTTTTTCATTAAATTGTTTAAGAGTAATTTCAGTGATTTCATCTCTTGGATCAGAGCATCAAGAATTTTGTGTCCTTCTACTATAATTCATACCATCCTTCCAGAAATCCTACACCTTCTAGTAGTAGAATATCTACTATAAGGAACGATACCTCATTGAATGTTTTTTTGCAAACTCAAACACTTCAAGAGGGTTTTCTCAAAATTTGATAAAACGGCTTCTTCTTTTTCGGACTTCCTACATTTTGCTTCTGTGTTCATAGGGTTGCAATGATTTCGTTCACACAACCTAATTGCTATTTCTTTGAGACTCTATTTGCATTTCTAGAAGCTGCCGATCCGTCTCCGCTCTTTTATTTTTTTCGAAGGCAAGATTCGCTTTTTCTTCTTCAATCTTTAATTGTTCCATGCTTTCTGTTTGTGCAATTTCTGCTTTTGTTTGTTGTGATGCCAACTGAGCATATTTTTTGGAATATTGAGAAGAAAGTGCTCTGCGAGCTTCCATGGCTTGCTCTGCTATGTTTCCCTCGACTATCACTTGAGGTATAACAAGATGCAAGGGATTTGTTTTTTGATTTTCTAAAGACAAGACTAAGGTTTTTTCTGAACTTGAGTCAGTCTTATAGACAGATGTGCCAAGAGAGCTTTCTATGGGCAAAGGCGCCGATGCTTCACGAGATGAGACGACTGTCACTTTTTCTTTTACTTCTGGAGATTGAGACAACGATTTTTCCTGCAGAATTCTCAGTTGTACTTCAGAGATTGCATTTTGTTTTTCAAGCAAAGCAATGTTATTTTCCAAAGTTTTTGCTGCAAGAACAGCTTGCCTGTATTGTCCTGCCAAATCAGTTTTTTCTGTATTTAATGTTCCCAGAGCAACCCTATTTTCTTCCAATACTCGTTGTCTTTCCGATAAAGTATGGTCTTTTTCTAGCAACGTGCCCTGCAGTCCTCTATAATTAATGCCAAGCTGAGTATATTGTCCTGTCAGAAGATTATGCCGGTCTCGCAGGAGTCGCTCTTGTTCTGTGAGTTGACGATGTTGCTCTGCCAAACCATCTAATCTTTCGAGGGAAACTCTATTGGCATCCAGCGCTTGATCCTTTTCAAACAAACTATTATTTCTTTCCCGAAGGGTCTCTTGTAAAGCACCATAATCAATGCCAAGCTGAGCATATTGCCTTCCTATCTGTTCCAGCGTTTGATCGTGCGCTTCTACCAAACGAACTTTCTCACCACTTAATTGTCGGAGAGTGTCTTCTTTTGCCCGATTTTCATCTTCAGACGTCTGAAGAGCTTCGTTGCTGTGTTGCAATGCTGCTTCTGTTTCAAGGAAATTTTCTGCTAATGCTGTATGATCAAGACCAAGCTGAGTATATTGTCTTTGCAGGTGTTGTTGTCGCTCTGTGAGTTGACGATGTTGCTCTGCCAAATCATCTTTTTCTGTATTTAATCTTTCCAGAACAACCCTATTTTCTTCCAATACCCGTTGTC
>BBVC01000124.1 GCA_001192655.1 Caedimonas varicaedens | reverse complement strand
TCCCTGAAGAAGATCAGGGTTTTGCTTTTGCGCTTCGATCACGCTGTTTTGAACTTTTTCTTCTTTTTGACAATGCTTTTGAGCGCCAAACCAGTCATCCCCTCCCCCACGACGAACGTCTTTACAGATTTGCTCACTGGCAGCGATATCTTTGGGCAGAAGACCGCCCACAATATTTTGAGAGAGTTGACAGGAATCCAGCATGAGACCATTCATATCCTGGATAGTTTTACGGATTTGGGTCATGAGATTTTCCAGCTGAGGCGCCATGGTTTTAAGACCCAGTTGGAAAGCATAGGTGGGAATCCCCGTGGCGAGAGAGCGAAGAAGCTGAACCATCTCTTCTCCCTTCATCATGGACATAGAACCAAAATACATATCTATGCCTCCGCATCCTACGCTCAGGCTGGGCAGAGAAATATTTAACGGCGTGATGACTTTGCTCTTTTGACGCATGACCATGCCGCCTCCGGTGTAATAACCTGCGGCCTGATCGCTAAAAGATCCTGGAGAAGAAATATTGCTCTCACTGCCCAAACGATCAAACATCTTTTGAAGCGTGCCATAAGACGGAGACGATAAAGTGAAAGTAATTATTCCTGCTGTCAGAACAGATAAATGCTTTTTACGAATCATTGATCAAAACTTCCTTTCTCTAAAGCCGTGATCACGGCTTCCATGTTCAGCAAAAGCTGGGAGGGAGATAAAATCCCCCATGCCACAGGAACCACGTAATTTTTAGTGGGATGCGCCAGAAATAAGGCAGGATAACGCCCTTGAGGATTCAGCTGCTTGAGCATCCCGTTGTCAGCCACAGCTTGAGGAAACTCTTTGATCTTGCCGCCATCTCCAGACACAGCCTGCACTTCAAAGCCATAGGCTTGGGCAAATTCTTTGACTGTAGGAGCAAAAGCATGACAATAAGGGCAGCTTTCCTTAAAGGCAAAAAACAGACCTGTCTCTTGAGCCAAGCTTTTGAGTTTGCGATGGAGGATTTTTTCTTTCTGTTCTGCCAAGACTTTCCGGTGACGGGGCGCATCCTGATCTTCAGGACGTTTGTGTTGTTCTTCAGCAAGAGAGACCTGCATCCACATTTCCTGAAACGCTGTGGCTTTGTTCAAAATCTCTCGTTGTAACGCTATGGTTTTTTGAACATTGGCAAAGGTTGGAGACAATAAAGCCGCGGACGTCGCTTCTTCAAATTCTTTCTCAAGAGCCTTGATTTTCTCACGGGCTGTTCGTATTTTAGAAGCATCAGGCAAGTCTTTTGATCGTGGCAATCGCTCAACAGGCTTTGCCGGTATTTCTTTTTCATAAAACATCCATCCCTTGTCCCTTTGGCTATAAAAAGGACGTTCCGCTAAGGATGCGGACATCGTGAGTACGTACATAAAACATAAACAGGTTAAAAACCTTGTCTTCACAAAACCTAACGTTAAAAGTCTTCTAAAAAACAGCATCGGGTTTCTCCTGCTGAAGGTGATCACGGTCAGATGTTTTGCCTTGATCGAGTACGTCTGTGCGATGAGACCAGCTCTCCTGGAAATCTTCCGACAACTTTTGAACGTTTGGGGCTTTCATTTTTGACCAAACTTCTGCAAATAGTTCTGAAAGATCTACTTTGGAGAAATCGATCTTGTCCAGCTCTTCTATGGTGAGACCGCGACACTGGGGAGAGTCCGCAGAGCCAAAAGAGATGTGGAGTTGTTTGCGTCCCTGCTCTTGAATCAAGCGCGCCATCTTGCTCCCAAAACAGCAATAGTTGCTCTTCTTGCGGATGCAGATCTTGGTGACCGGTTCCTTTTCTGCACAATAGGTGCCCACATAGACACATTTGGATTGAGGGCGAAGTTCGGCAAGAGCTTTTTCTTTTTCTGAACAGCCGGCAAGTCCCATGGAAACGCCCCATCCATCTCCTGAACCGCAGCAATCCTTGAAGTTGATACAGTTGCGATTGCAACCGTAAGCGTCGCCCTTGAAGATAGAAGGGCCTGACATATCCTTGTCTTTTTGAATGGCATTGAGAATGGCGAGCGTTGACAGCACGTCGGCCATATCTTCGTTAGGCGCAAATCCCTGATCCACACATTGACCATCCAAACAGTAGGGAATCTTGCCTGAAAGCGTGGTGAGAGTTTGTCCGTCTTGCTGGCTCAAGCATTCATACGTTTGGGTAAAAGTGATGCAGGATTTTCCTTTATATTCCTTGCATTCGGAATTGATTTGAACACAGCCTTTTTTCTTGAACTCTTCACAGCCTCGGTGAAGATTGGGTTGACACGCATAGGTCAACGATTCTTCCCAGCAAGGGCGTGTGATGGAAATACCGTTGATCAAACGGGTTTGATTCTTTTGCGTGCAAAGTCGCGAGACATACGTGCAGAGACCTTGATCTATTTTTTGTTCCAGTGCTTCACAATCCGATATCCAGGACTCTTCAATGTCGGGGGGCGGTGTTTGTTCCAGTTCAACTTGACCATAGCGCCATAAAAAGAAATTCTGACCAGAATAAGCAGCATCTCCATATTTGCGGAGGGAAGAAACTTTTTTCAGTTTTAAGCTTTTGAGATCATGAGAGAAGACAGCGCCTGTGAGAGCATCTTTTCCTTTGG
>BBVC01000123.1 GCA_001192655.1 Caedimonas varicaedens | reverse complement strand
ATCCGCAAATATTTCCCTTTGTATCGTCCATAAACATTATCAAATCGCATTTTTAAAATCTCTTCGGTGATCCGCGCTCCCTGCATGATCCATCCTTTCAGAAAGACCATCTCATTCGGTCAACTAAACTGCTATTTTATTCGGAAATAGAACCTGATAAGACACAGCTCTCATTTTAATTTGAAGAGACTCACCTCAATGCAAGTATATTCAAAACAACTATTCAAAGGATCTTCAGGCTCATATCTATTGAACTTATACACTCATTTAAATGCTTCTTTACATATAAAAAACCAGATTATAAGACTATAAATGTTTTCAGAAATTCGTAATGTTTGTCAGCAATGAGTATAAAGAACTCGCTACAAATAAAAGTAGCTCTTTAAAAAAAATATCACTTTAATGATGCTCTGCAGCATAGAATATGATATGAAAAATTAAAGAAAAAACTTTGAAAAGCAATTATGTTTATGGCCAAGAAAAAAAATAAAACTCTAAAAAAATCAACCTATCTTGTCTGGTTAAGCATGATTGGGTTTCTATCTTCTTGTTCTCATTTTTCCTTGCGTTCCAAAGAATCAATGGATGCAGAAGAAAAAAAACCCTGGAATAAGGACGAGAGAACCGTAGATGGCGCTTTTAATAAATCAAAGCAACGCCTGACACCTCATATTGGATTCAATCTTCCTGTAGACAATGGCCCTGACCCTGTAAAAATTCCCATCAATAAAAAACCCGAAGAAATAAAAACGACCATTGATAAAAAACGCAAAATAATAAAGATTTTAAAAGAAAAAGATATAGAAGACGAAAAAATATTGGAAAGATATCCCTCGAAAAACCAAGAAGAATAAAACCTTTAAGACTAAAATTTCACACAAATATTCATTAAATCTCTCTCTACATACTCTAATTGCGCGAGTTAATCGGCAAGAATGCCTCTTGAAGCCTCACTACATCTCGAGAACCCGATTTTTTGCTTAAAAAACCGCGTAAATTAAAAATATTCAAATTTTGAAGTTTGAAAAAGTAGAATCTGAAAAAGAGGCCTTATCTTTGCAGAACCCTCCTTTCTCTGATAAAAGGAGGGCTTGTTATTTACGCGCACTAAAAGTCTTGCTTGTTTCTTTCAGCTTGCTCAATGTCTTGCAAAGTCAGTCAAGGAGAGTACGTAGAAAATAAAGATAAAATAATTAAAGAAGTTGATAAATATTTTTTCATTCTAAAATATCTTCAGTTCGATTAATGTAACGATTCTAAACTACATTAAATTATTTTATATTGATGTTATTGATTGAAATTCTTATAATTTCGTAAAGATCTTAAGAAACTTAATCATCAGGGGTGAACTTGTTTAATTTTTTGAATTCCTTTTTGTATGATATTCACTCATTAAAGATACCGGTAGCCGTTCTTCTTCCGTATTTTCTTGTCCTGACCATAGGGTTCCTGGGATTTGGGAGTGCATTTTTTTTGACTCTCAGACGTTTAAGGCAAGAGAAACGATGTATTTTAAGAGTCTTAAAAATCCTTCAGGCCTCACACCAGGAATGGTTCTATTGTCATTTAAAGATAAAGCGGGGAATTGGAAGTGAGGGACTTTCTTCTTACCTTGGGTGGGATGAATCTTTTGAGACTTTAGAGGATTTTATAAAAGCGCTTCAGCGTAAGTTTTCCTTCGATCTCACGCCATTCATAAACTTCCCGGAGCAAAAAGCAGAAAATTTCAAAATCCATATCCAACACCCTGACACCGGTCAAAGTTGTGAATTTTCCGCCATGTGGGAAGGAGTTCTACAAGAGCAGGACGACCTTGTTTTCTGGTTGCGGGATACGACTGATTTTTCACGGGAAATTAAAGTCCATCATCACAAGCTGACCAGCGTTATAGAAGAAAATACGCGATTAAAAGAGATGTTGGATCTATTGCCTCTTCCTGTCTGGTTTCGTAATTCCCAGGGTTGGCTGACGTATTGTAATCGTTTTTATGCTGAGGCACTTGACAGTTCTAATGAGTATATTACTCAGGAAAACACACTTTTATGGATTGATGGTAGATGGGAAGATGACATCGGCAATACCAAAAATTTGCAGAATCTAATCGAACCCTTAAAACGTCATATTCTTGTTCAAGGAGAGCGGCGATTTTTTGAATTCAGAGAAGAATCTCTCGACAACCTTGAGGGTGTTATGGGTTATGGTCTGGATTTAACAGATCTTGAAAAAGCGCTCTCAGACCTTGAACAACATAGCATGGCCTATCGAGAAGTGCTTGAAAATCTGTCCGCAGGCGTCACAATCTATGGTGCTGACAAAAGGCTGAAGTTTTTCAATCATGCTTATGCTCGTCTCTTTGAAACAGATGAGAAATGGCTTAATACAGGTCCAACCCTAGGAGAAGTTCTTGACGATGTTCGGCATCGGCGATTGTTATCCGAGCAAGCAGATTATCAAAGCTTCAGGAAACAACAAATACAAATGGTTTCTTCCCTGATTTCTCCCTTTCAACAGCTTGAGCACCTTCCTGATGAACGAACGATTCGACGAATTTCTGCCCCCCATCCCATGGGAGGTGTGTTTTTTATTTTTGAGGATGTCACAAACTCGTTGTCGCTGGAACGGCAATATAATACACAATTGGCTGTACACCGGGCTTCTCTGGATAATTTATATGAAGGCGTTGCTGTTTTTGGCAGTGATAACCAACTCAAACTGATCAATCCTGCCTTTATCTATAGCT
>BBVC01000122.1 GCA_001192655.1 Caedimonas varicaedens | reverse complement strand
ATAATGACATCGACGACTTACCCCATGGCTAGCCTCTCTTCCGCATAGCCTGATCGAAAAGACCAAACAGACGATCTATCAGTCCAACCTTCTTCAAACGTTCTCGATACAGCCCAACCGTCTTGGCGTCAGGAATGCTTTGACACACTCAAGACCCAGAATCTTAAAACCTCAGCTGATCTTTGATCTGGTGTCCGTTTGATCATCAGATTTTTGAGAATTCTTCCTACCGTGCTTTCGCTTAAGAAAAAACCATGATCTTGCTTGAGAAGCATCGTGATTTTGGCTTTTCCATACGGGGGATTGTCTCGACGAAACTCCAGAACAAGCTGCCTTTCCTATTCGTCCCAAAGGGTTTTACAAAAGGGTTTAAACAGAGGAAAAATCCCTTGGTCCAGGTCCTTTTATAACGATAATACGTCGCTTGGCTGATTCTCCTGACATTCTTGACTTGAAAGCACAGCTTGCTTCAGTTTGCGCCACTTCCAGACAAACGACTCATATCTTTTGAGATGGCGCTCACATTTTTCCTAAGACAAAGCATACGACGATAGCCTGTAAATATTCTTGTGCAATCCTTGGATCTGCATAAAAAGACCTTCCTGAGTTGGTGGTGAAATAACTTATCTTTAAGGTCTTTTTTATCCCGTGAATACAAAAAAAATGTCTCAAATCTGTCAGGACTTATTACATTTTATATAATTTAAGTTATTACAATCTCGATAGAGGGTTTAATATTTTTACTGTTTTGAATGTGCAGTATTTTATGAGTCCAAGTGATTTTGAAAATTCCATTAGAAATACCTATACAATATCTAAAGTTGATGGATACCACATTGCAGCTTCTTTTCCTCCCTATCATCTCGGAGATGTTTCTCTCATCGGACAAGAACCCGGACTCATAACGATTTAGTGAAGATGATATGGTACATTACTATGCGTGCACCTATACTCTTTCTTAGCAAAGAAGTTTACACACGTGTTTTTCAAAAGTATGGTTTTCATGTGGAAGAAGAGGGATATTTTTCAACAGATGAAGAGACCAAACCACGAGAGTTTTCTTACATCATTGCAAAGAAAACTCCTATATCTGAAGAAACCTATTCAGGATTTGACACTTATTATTAACTCTGTTGATCTTAGATTAAGAGTCATTTTATCAGCATCTTTTTCTTATGATAAATAATCTCCTCAATTTCCAAACTCTATCATTGGTGAGAAATATATTTTTGTAATTGTTGAAATTTTGCCTGACTTTGCTTCATAATGAATCATGACACATAAATATAAACTTCATCCATTTTTTGACGATTCCCATGTTTTGACACGCTCCTGTGATCAAGAAGGATGCGCACTTTCCGGTGAATTTAGGGCGCCCCGCAGCAGGTCTCATTTAAGAGATTATCTTTGGTTTTGTCTTGATCATGTGCGTGACTACAACGAGCGCTGGAATTATTACACCGGCATGGATGCCCAGGAACTTGAGCATGAACAACGGCTAGATGTGACATGGCAGCGTCCAACCTGGCCTTTTGCCCGCACGACTACCAAATCATTCTTCTTTCATCATCAGGAAGATCCTCTTAATATTTTTAATGGGGCAACGGAAGATAAAAATTCTGCTTATGATGGACATCCTCGATTTTCTTTACAAACAGAAGAAGGAAAGGCTCTGGGTGTGATGAATTTATCGTACCCTTTTACTCGAAAAGAGCTCAAGCTTCGTTACATTGGTCTCGCAAAAAAATACCACCCTGATATGAATGGTGGATCTCGTGAAGCTGAAGAACGTCTGAAGAAAATTAATCGTGCTTACGAGATGCTGAAAAAACTTGTTGAATGTTGATTTGAGAGATTGCAGTACCTACGTAAAAAATGTTCCTTAACAATTTACCAGAATAAGTTATCATAATTTGAAAATAAAAAAATCATGGGGGGAGAAAAAATGAAAAGGACAATTTTAGGGTTATTTGTTTTTTGTACTTTTTCCTATACTTTACAGATAACAAAAGTTCAGGCTGCGGGTGGGTATCTTATTAAGGTGATCGAATCTCTTTCAGCTGGAACAGATGCTCAAATGATTTGTAAAGAACAACAGGATTCATCTTCGGCAGATGCTTTTAACGTTTACAGTGCCAATGGAAGAATGTGTAGTGTGCCTTTAGCGGGTGCTTTTGCTGAAGTTGTTTGTCCAGGTGTGGACGCAGATTATAATTCTTCAACATGTCATCAAATCTCAATGGCCATTTTGCATACTCAGGACCCTAAAATGGCCTTACAAGAGCAAATAGGAAAATTACCCCATAAATCGAAGGAAGGTATTTGTACCAAGGCTACAAGCGTAAATCCTGTTTTTGCACAAACTATCAAAGAGGTTTGCAGTCAGTCTTCAGAGACACCCAAAGTTGGCGCAAAGGAAGCGCCAAAAAGTACTGAAAAGGCTTATATGGCAAAAGTCACAAAATATGAAGAAGCAGAGGGCGCTCTCGTGGAGATTACTGACGTAAATCAGATAAAAGGGGGAAATCCAGCCTTTAAGGGAAAGCCTGCCTATTTGCATTCAGACCGCATTAAACAAATGACAGGGGCGCCACTAAAAGTAGGCAGTGTCATCAAGTTTGATGTCCTTAACCCTGAAGCACATCCTAACCCACTTAAGAAGGATGCTTTTTTTATTCTCAGTACTCCTGTCCAATAATAAAATGAAAAGAAGAAGGAAGATATCTTTAATTTAATGAAATTAAAAGGTGTTTTCCTTTAATAAATGAAGAATTCTAAAACAATAATTTAGCGAGAAAGATAAATTTTTAGTAATTTTTTTACTATTTAAAATTTATAATAATTTTGTAACAATATTTTTAAGGGAGTTCTCAAAAAATGAAAAAGAAAATGATCATGTTAGCAGCCTTTGCTTTTGCACTTATAGCT
>BBVC01000121.1 GCA_001192655.1 Caedimonas varicaedens | reverse complement strand
TTTTTAGCTATATGTCGTTGCTGTCGTATCCCTTGTCGGCCAATAAATAATCTGCATTATTCTATCGATAAGCTGAGAAGCCTCTTTGCAATCAGCACGGGGACCTGCTGTAATAATGATTCTGACCGGCATACCATGCACATCCACGGCCAAGTGTAGTTTCGTGTTGAGCCCCCCTTCTTTTGCCGCCCCATCTCTTGGTTGCCTCCACGTGCCCCAGCGGCATGGGGATGAACCTTGATATGGCTTGCATCTATCATAAGCCATTCGTAATCTGGCTCAGTAACAAGCTTTTCTAATAAAGCTTCCCAGATTCCTTTGTCTCGCCAACGACATCGGAAATATCGTGTCGTCTGTGGCTTCCCTGAATTGGTTATCCTTATCCTTCTGTTTTTTAGAAGTCAAGAATAACGCATCTTTCATCTCGTGACGACGATATCTAAAGATTCACCGCATATCGCAAAAATCGAGAATAAGATTGAAAAGTTGGAGCAGTAAATGCTAAACAAAATGCCTCATAGTAGATCTATCATTCTGAAAATATGGGAGAATTCCTCTTTTATGAAGAGCTCAGTTCTTCCTTGCAAGAACATTTAGCCACATTTTGTTAGGGCTATGAGCCACCTTGCTGCTTAAGTCCTCAGTTGTCCAGATGTCTATAACCTCGAACTGATCACCTAGGTAACGACGAATTGGCTCTTCGGTCATATAGTAAAACGTCCTACCATCTTGCATGTGACTTCCCTCACCATGCTTAAAGGTAGCAAAGAATATTCCTCCAGGCTTGAGGGCTCTATGTATGCGGTGGAGAATGCCTGGTAATTCATTGTCAGGGACATGAATAAGAGATGCAGCGGCCCAAACTCCATCAAATTCATTATTAAATTCCATGTCTTCAAAGAACATTAATTTTGCGGGCTCTTTAAGGAGCTGATTAGCAAACTTTACCATCTCCTCAGAACCATCAAAGGCTGTTACATGATATCCTAAACCTTCAAAATAACGAGCATCTCTACCCACCCCGCAGCCTACATCTAAGATCTTCGCTGGGGGCTCAAGTAAAGCAAGGAATCGGTTATAACCAGCAGATAAATCTGCATTTATGGTTCTCTCGTAAAAAATTTGTGCGTTTTGATTATAATAAGGTACAGAGCTTTTATCTGAATATAAAAAATTTACTAGTCTGTGACTTCCCTGCATTGGCTATCCTTATCCTTCTGTTTTTTAGAAGTCAAGAATAACACATCTTTCATCTCGTGACGACACTATCTAGGAAAAGTAATAAAGAATGTCTCACTTTTTATGAGATCAAGGACGTTTAAACATGATAGAGTAGAATTCAAAATTCTACTTTAAAATCCCCATTTGGAGAAGATCGTTCGCAAGAGTTTCCCACTCTTGTTTAGATGTGTTCAGGGGAGATTGAATCATTTCTTCCAGAGTGATTTCTTGATGACGCAAGATCCATTCCACCAATTTTTCTTTTCCCTTGGGGATAGGTGCTTCTGACGTTGCAGAAGCGAGCCAAAATTGGTGAGAATGATACTCTACAGAAAAATCTTTTCCACGAACTTTGAAGGGAGTTGTCTGTTTAATATCAGGAAGCGTGTAAGGAGAAAAAGTCTCTTTCCCATTAAAGAGAGAATGTACTTTTTGAAGAAAGTCAGGCTGTTTTAGTCTGTTGCTGAGATGATCAGCCAACTTTTGACATTGCGCTGCAACAAAGGGAGGCATCAGATATTGCCGCAGAAGCGCATGGTCAACACCTTCTTCAAAAAGAAGACTGATAATATCCAGTCCAATAGGCCGCGTCACACCAAATGTTACATGAAGAGAAGGAGCCTTTGAGGCAAGGGCATCATGATAGAACCCTCTTGGGAGATAGAGAAAATCTCCCGCTCTAAGCGTTAATTTTTTCAACAGAGGTCCTTTTGCATGTTCATGATGATCCTGAGATAATAGATTGAAGGTGGGGTGGTTAATGGGTGAATCCACGCGGTTTTTATAAATATGCCACGTTTTTTCTCCCTCACATTGAAAAACAAAAACATCATGAAGGTCAAAGTGACTGGAGAAAGCCTGTATCCCTTGTCTGGAAGTATAAAGATTTGCTTGAACTCTTGCGCCGAAAAGATTTTTCAGGTTATGGGACATCTCTCTTAATGGGAGAGACAGTTCGGCAATATCATTCAGCACCAGAGAAGCTCCCTGAGAAATCCATTTTTGCACAAGCGGCGGATGAGGTCTTAGTAGGGGATGTCCTTGGGAATTAAGACTTGATACGCAATATTCTTCGGGAGCAACAAGATGAGCATGACGATAGAGTTTCAGAGTTTCTGCTGACCAAAGAGAAGACTGATTCAATAATCCATTAAGTCCTTCCCACGTCATGAGTCCCTGATGTTTCAAAGAACTTGCATGGAAAAGCTTTTGATGGAGATATTGCTCTTCAAAGTTTTTCAGAGAGAGAGGCAAGATCCAATTTCCAAACGAATTTTTCGTCATCATTATTGATTCCTTTACATTTGCCAGAGTAAAATACTCTTAAATTAAAAATGATGCGAGGGACTTTATATGAAACTGCCTGTTATCGGGATGACTCTTGATTATGATACAGCCCCCACTTATTCTTCCTACCCCTGGTATGCTCTGAAGGAAAATTATATTACAGCTATTGAGAAGATGGGAGGGGTTCCTCTTCTAATTCCCTATGTTACGCCGCAAATTTCAAGATATCTCGATATGATTGATGGACTTTTAATCCCGGGAGGAGATTCTGATATTAATCCACAATTCTATGGCTGTCAGGAACGCCACGCGTGCGTTATAACCAGAGATAACAGAGCACAATTTGAACTCAAACTGGCAGAAGCTGCTCTGAAAAGAGATCTTCCCATGCTGGGGATTTGTGGCGGACAGCAGATTTTAAATGTTGTGTTGGGAGGAACTCTTATTCAGCATATTCCCGATTATGTTTCCTCTTGTCTAAATCATAAGCAAACACAACCCAGGCATCAGCCCTCTCATACTATTACGATTGCAGAAGGAACACTTCTGAAGCAAATCCTGGGAGAAGAAATCATTGAGGTCAATAGCCGACATCACCAGGCGGTAGAGAAAATAGGTTCCCACATTAAAATCAATGCTTATGCTCCAGACGGAGTGATAGAAGGCATTGAAGTCTCAAATCAACGTTTTTGCCTGGGAGTTCAGTGGCATCCTGAATATTTGCATACCCCCCATGATCGTAATCTTTTCAAGGCCTTCATTGCAGAATGTGCTAAGATATCTTGAGGATGTGAAATCCAAATAGGTATAAAAAGTATTGATTATCTATTTTAAATGATGCCAAATACGCATTTCACAGGATACTGGCACAGCAGAGGGAAATTGATAAATGGAATTGGATCGTCTGAGGCTTTTTTATTATACAGCAAAAGAAAAAAACGTTACACGTGCTGCAAAGTATCTTGGTCTTACTCAATCTGCGCTCAGCCGCAATATTCAAAATCTTGAGAAGCAGCTAAGTGCTGTTCTCTTTATTCGCCATCCCCGTGGATTGATCTTGACCAAACAAGGAGAAATCCTTTTTGAGCACGCAAAAAATATCATGACGGAAGTAGAGCTTGCAAAAAATGAGATTTCGGGGTTAACAGATAAGGTCATAGGAGAATTAACAATAACAACAAGTTATGGATATGCCTCTACTGTTTTGTCTCGACATATAGCTAAAAACCTTTAAAATGGTTATATTATGGATAATTTTTAAGAGGATTATTCCATGACCTATTCATTAGATTTTAGACTTCGTGTTTTATCTGTAAAAAAGAAGAAAAATTTGAGTTTTGCTGAAACGGCGGATCTCTTTGGTGTTGGAGTGACCAG
>BBVC01000120.1 GCA_001192655.1 Caedimonas varicaedens | reverse complement strand
GTATTTTATTTCCCCCTCAAGAATTTCTAAAAATTAACAACTTAACGATAAAAAACAGTTCTGGAGCGGGTGAAGGGAATCGAACCCTCGTAGCCAGCTTGGAAGGCTGGGGCTTTACCATTAAGCTACACCCGCCCAACTCTAAAAACGTTTCCCATCAAGCCCTGCTTAACTATACCCGAAAAAGAGTGGTGGAGGGAGTAGGATTTGAACCTACGTAGACATACGTCGGCAGATTTACAGTCTGCTGCCTTTGACCGCTCGGCCATCCCTCCGCAGAGCACAGTTGTCATCCAACTAATCGGCATCTATCAGTATTTTGGAATGTAGTCAACCAGAATTGATCAGGGAAAGAATAGAAAGAATATTTTATGTTTTGAACTTGATCTTGGATCTTGCCTAACGATATCCTTTCTGCTATCCACTTTCGAAAAAGAGAAGCCTCAATCTGTCATGAAAAATAAATGTGTATCGATAAAATTTGAAATCTCTCTCCTGATGTTAATAATCCTGTTTATCAGCTCTTTGGCTCATGGCAGCGATCATTCCGGAGATTACGTTGCTGACCATAAACATCCAACATTTCGTCTTCTCATTCTGGATCAAAACATGAACTCGACAAGGCAGAATCCATCTCTCCCCAGGCAAAAATTTGTTTTATGTGATGACGCCTATTTTCTGAAAGAATTATCTCCCATCTCTCAAAAGATCTCTCATATACTCCGATTGACATATCAAGAGATAGACTTGGATACTCTATCCTCGTTGCAATACTGTGACCAGGGTAAAGCTTTTTTCCGATCAAAGCCATTTTCTTCCAGCGCTTTATACTCTATGTACAATATCTTTGAGTGCATAGGGGTTGTTTTGGATAACGCCACATCTCACTTTTATGGTCTGATGCATGTTGATCTTGACAGTTTCATGAATGGCCGATTTAACAGGCTTCTTGACAAGTTTCCTGCCCATGCAAGATCCGAAACAAAAGTCATTATTTTTTCTAGTTATTACTCAGCATTGCTGGATTTAGTCTATGTTTCCCTCGTAAACAAAGGCTTTAAAATTGATGCTGCCGATGTTAGCCCAATGATTTTCAGAGATCACACCAAATATGCTCGCTATTCCGATTTTAATGGGGATTATGAAAAATTAAGGAAATGCAGAGGTGTCCCCCAGTTAGAAAAATATGTACAAAAGCTCCCTTTCCCTGCTTGCAAAAGCATCGTTTATGATTTTTTTACTCACCAATCACATCTTTATTTTACAAAACCCGAAGAAAGCTTCCTCAATAGTCAGCTTATTGAGGACTTACGCTTTTCGACACTTGCAAAATCACTTCATTCCAGTTAACCAATAGAGTTATGAAAAAGTTTTCCAAACAAAAACCCCTTTCTTCCTCAGGTGCTTTCTGGATTTACGGACTTCATGCTGTACATGCTGCGCTTGAAAACCCCAAACGCAGATGCAACCAATTAATCTACCTTTCTGATGAAATATATAGATCCATTGAAATTATTCTGGGGAAACGTACCCTTACCTGTCATAAAGTTGACAAAGCTGAATTTCAAAAAATTTTTCCTGGGGATGCTGTCCATCAGGGCATTGCCCTGCAAATTTTTCCTCTTGAGCATGTACCTCTTGAAAAAATTTTACAAAATGACGCACCTGACATCACAATTGCCACACTCGATCAGATTACAGACCCCCAGAACCTGGGCGCTATTGCACGCTCTGCTGCTGCTTTCGGCATTCAGGCGCTTATTATGCCGGATCGTCATACACCTTGCGAAACAAGCGCTATCTTCTATAAATCAGCTTCTGGTGCTCTTGAACATATCTTACTCATTTATGTCGTTAATCTTGCGCATACGCTAGAACAATTGCGTCACGCCGGTTTTTGGAACCTGGGGTTTGATGAAAGAGGAGAAAAAAAATTAACAGGAAGTGACCTGACAGGGCGCATCAATCTTGTTCTTGGCAGTGAAGGCGAAGGACTACGTCGACTGACGCGCGAACGCTGCGATCTTTTAATTCAGTTGCCGACAACGAAAAAATTTAGCACATTAAATGTATCGAATGCAGCAACTGTTGCTTTTTATGAGGCTTGCCGTCAACGAAAGGATAATACCCCTTGACTTTATCCCTTATGATTTTACTTGGTTATATCCTGGGATCAATTCCTTTTGGTCTGATTTTAACAAAGTTTATGACGGGCATTGATGTACGCACAATAGGATCAGGTAATATTGGTGCCACGAATGTTTTGAGATCAGGACATATTCTGTTGGCTGTTCTTACATTCATCCTGGATGCTTTAAAAGGATCTCTGGCTGTCCTGATTTATCGCTTTAATGCCACAGTCCCTACCACTGAAAATGAGTTGATTATCGCTGCTGCTGCTGTTCTTGGACATCTCTATCCGCTTTTTTTATATTTCAGGGGTGGGAAAGGAGTGGCAACATCAGCAGGCTGTCTTCTTGTAGTGGCTCCTCTTGTCGGCATTACGGCGATTGCACTGTGGGTCATCACAATTTTTCTGACACGAAGGTCTGCTCTTGCTGCTTTGATCGCCACAGTCCTGCTCCCTTTTTATGCTTACTTTCTTTCAGGCTTTTCTCTCATGGTTTGGAGTTTCGCCATAAGTAGCCTGGTTATCTATAAACATAAAGATAATATCAGTCGCCTTTGTCAAGGCACGGAGTCTCGCATTGATCTCTTTACCCAAAAAAATCCCCGTTAATTCTTCTGACCAAACTCTTATTTCCTGGCTGCGGTTAAGTCGATCTGAAAATGTTGGCCCTGTCAGTTTCCGTCAATTACTTTCTCTCTATTCTTCTGCCGAAACGGCTCTCGAGGCTTTACCCGAATGGGCACAACGAGGAGGGCGAAGACAAGCGTTGCATATTTGCTCTATCAGCGAAGCAGAGCGGGAATTGGAAGCATTAACAAAATTTGGAGGACAGCTTCTCTCTCTGACCGACTCAGCTTACCCCGATATTCTTAAAAATATTCATGATCCTCCCCCTCTTGTAAGCGTTAAAGGTCAAATCGCCTCTCTTTCCAAACAGGGTGTTGGCATTGTCGGCGCACGCAATGCCTCACTAAACGGGAAAAAATTAGCTCAATCCTATGCGCGAGAGCTTGGAAAACAAGGATATAATGTTGTTTCTGGAATGGCGCGAGGCATTGATACTGCCGCCCACGAAGGCAGCATGTTGTCAGGGACAATCGCTGTTCTGGCGGGGGGCATTGATCATATTTATCCCCCTGAAAATAAAAATCTTTATGATGAAATTTCGGACAAGGGCGTCCTGATTGCCGAAGCTCCTTTTGGCACAATTCCCCAGGCTTCCTCTTTCCCTCGCCGCAATCGCCTGATTTCTGGACTGAGCCTGGGTGTTGTGATTGTAGAAGCTGCGATGAAGTCAGGGTCGCTGATTACCGCAAGATTCGCGCTGGAACAGGGCAGAGAAGTTTTTGCTATTCCCGGCTCTCCTCTCGACCCCCGCTGTCACGGGACGAATCATCTTATTCGGCAGGGTGCCGCCTTAGTCCAATTCACGCAAGATATCTTGCAGGGATTGGAAAAACCATTTCATCCTTCTTATAGAGAGCAAAAAGAAAACTCACCCTCCTTCAATGAAATTACGTCGCAGGAATTTAATCAAACATTGCATCAGGCTCGACAGGTTATTTTGGAAAATTTGAGTTTTACACCAATTCAGGTTGACGAATTGATACGGGGATGCCATTTTTCTCACGCCATTGTCACAATGGTATTGCTGGAACTGGAGCTTGCCGGCCGATTAAATCGACATGCTGGTCATCAAGTTTCCTTGCGTGGGGACACGTAATTAAATATTAATAATTTCTATTTATAGAAAGTACCCATGAAAGTTGTTATCGTAGAATCGCCCTCGAAAGCGAAAACTATCAATAAATATTTAGGCGCTGACTACCGTGTCGTTGCTAGCTATGGTCATGTCCGTGATTTGCCTTCCAAAAATGGATCTGTTGACCCAGAAGAGCATTTCCGAATGATTTGGGAAACAGAGCCGCAATCCAGAAAACATATCGATGAAATCGTTAAAGCTCTCAAAGGAGCGGATCAACTTTTTCTGGCGACCGACCCTGACCGGGAAGGAGAAGCGATTTCATGGCACGTCAGAGAAGTCCTGAACCAACAAAAGATCCTCAATAATATTGAGGTTAAACGTGTGGTTTTTCATGAAATTACCAAGCGTGCCGTCCTGGCAGCCATGGCGCAGCCCCGTGATCTGAATCAGGAATTGGTCGAGGCCTATCTGACACGGCGAGCTTTAGATTATCTTGTTGGTTTTACGCTTTCTCCTGTTCTTTGGCGCAAACTTCCCGGCAGTAAGTCTGCGGGACGCGTTCAATCGGTTGCCCTTCGCCTGATCGCCGAACGAGAATCAGAAATTGAAGTTTTCAAGTCACAGGAATACTGGACAATAAGCACTGAATTTCATGGCCAACCCAAAAAAGTTATTTTCAGCAGACTCACCCATCTGAAGGGAAAAAAGCTTGAAAAGTTTGATATTGGCACACAAGCACAAGCCACAGCTGCTAAAAAAGAAATTGAACAATATCGCTATACCGTTTTGGACATCGAGAAAAAGCAAGTTAAACGATATCCTGCTCCCCCTTTTACAACATCTACCCTACAACAGGAAGCGTCTCGCAAATTAGGTTACAGCGCACGCAAAACTATGCAAATTGCCCAGCGTCTTTATGAAGGTATCAATTTGAGTGAAGAGTCCATCGGCTTGATCACTTATATGCGTACAGACAGTGTCAATATTTCTCTGGAAGCTGTAACGGCGACACGTCAATGGATCGAGCAAAACTTCGGCAAGCGCTATCTTCCTTCTGCACCACGCACCTATAAAAGCAAGGCAAAGAATGCTCAGGAAGCCCATGAAGGCATTCGACCAACAGAAATGAATCGAAGTCCCGAGAGAGTCAAAAAGTTTCTCGATGACGATCAGTTCAAGCTTTATGAGTTGATTTGGAAACGGATGACAGCTTCACAAATGGAGAATGCCCTGCTTGATCAGGTCAGCATCGATATTGCCAATCCTGCCAAAAGCGTTATTTTGCGTTCCACAGGATCAACTCTTGCCTTTGATGGTTTCTTGAAACTTTATGAGGAAGGGCGTGATGACGAAGTTTCTGAAGAAGACCGTTTACTTCCTACTCTTGAAATAGGAGAAATCCTGAATTTACATCAGGTTACACCTTCTCAGCATTTTACTCAGCCCCCGCCCCGCTATTCAGAAGCCAGTCTTGTAAAAAAGCTTGAGGAACTAGGGATCGGACGTCCTTCAACCTATGCTTCCATTATGTCAACACTGATCGAGCGCAAGTACGTCACTCTTGACAAAAAACGCTTGCTGCCAGAAGCGTTGGGACGACTTGTCACTGCTTTCCTGACAAGCTTTTTCAAAAAATATGTGGAATATGACTTTACTGCTCATCTGGAAGAACAATTGGATGATATTTCGGAGGGAAAGCTTGAATGGCTTAAAGTCATGGAAGATTTCTGGAAATCCTTCAATCATGCCATCACACAAGCCAATGATTTAAAAATTTCTGATGTTATTGAGCGTATCGATCATGATCTGGAATGTTTTATTTTCCCCCAAGCCAAAGAAGGAGAAAACGTACGAAAATGCCCTCAATGCGCGAATGGTCGTCTTAGTTTGAAATTGGGGAAATGGGGCGCCTTTGTAGGATGCAGCAATTATCCGTCATGCGCTTATACACGGCGTGTCCTTGCACACTCTTCCGACGAAAAGGAAGAATCGTCGATTCAAGAAACTTTTGAAACAAAAACCCTCGGGATAGACCCTGAAACAAAAGCAATGATCAGTGTAAAAAAAGGTCCTTATGGCTTTTACCTGCAGTGGGATGGGGGCGAATCTCCTGCGACTCCTGCCACACCTGTCAAAAGCAAGAAAAAAGCGGCGGCGCCAAAACCCAAGCGCGTTGCACTTCCCAAAGGAATTTCTGCATCAGAGTGTACCTTGGAACAAGCGCTTTCCTTGGGTGCCTTGCCAAGGCTTGTAGGACAGCATCCAGAAACAGGCAAGCCTATTACAGCGGCAATTGGACGCTTTGGCCCTTATATCAAACATGAAGACCGCTTTAAATCCATTGGCAAGAATGACAACGTTTTAGAAATCACTTTAGAACGCGCCCTGGAACTTTTAGCAGAACCATCAGAGAAAAAACCGCGAGGTAAATCTTCACCCGGTAAAAAAAGACGAGCAAAAAATCTACAGCGAATAAAAAGTAGTTTCTTCCTCAAAATTCCTTCTCGCAAAGAACTTATTTCTTGAATAAATTCCTAAGTCCATTATATACGATATAGCTAAAAACCTTTAAAATGGTTATATTATGGATAATTTTTAAGAGGATTATTCCATGACCTATTCATTAGATTTTAGACTTCGTGTTTTATCTGTAAAAAAGAAGAAAAATTTGAGT
>BBVC01000119.1 GCA_001192655.1 Caedimonas varicaedens | reverse complement strand
ATAGATTCTTTTATCACAGCGTGGCTGAAAACTTACGAATATCATCAAGCCATAGCGGCTTAAGGAAGTAAAATGTCTGCTCAAATACAAAACACATTCTGTTCTCACCCTTCAGGGGTTATTTATCTTGATTACCAGGCAACAACGCCTTGTGATCCCAGAATTGTCGAGAAAATAATCCCCTATTTTTATGAAAATTTTGGCAATCCCCATTCGCGTAATCACTTTTATGGGTGGAGTGCTGAGGAAGCTGTAGAAAAAGCACGACTTCAAGTAGCCAATCTCATCAATGCTAATCCCAAGGAAATTGTTTTTACATCAGGCGCCACTGAGGCAAATAACCTTGCGCTTAAGGGTGTCATGAAATTTTACCAGGATCGGAAGAATCACCTCATTACTTGTGTGACGGAACATAAATGCGTCCTGGATACGGCACGTCATCTTGAACAGGAAGGAGTTCGGGTGACTTATTTACCCGTGAAGCCCGATGGAATTATTGATCTTGATAAGCTGGAAAGCGCCATAACAGAACAAACTGCTTTGGTCTCTATTATGGCTGTGAACAATGAGATTGGTGTTATTCAACCCATTGAAGAGATTGGCAAGCTTTGCCGTTCAAAGGGAGTATTTTTCCATACAGATGCGGCTCAGGCGGTAGGAAAGATCCCCCTGGACGTTCTGAAAATGCATATTGATCTTCTTAGCATCTCAGGTCACAAGATTTATGGCCCCAAAGGAGTTGGAGCGCTTTATGTGGGACGCAAACCCAGAGTCAGGCTGGTGCCACTGATGAATGGTGGGGGGCAGGAACGGGGATTACGCTCAGGTACTTTATCTCCTGCATTATGTGTCGGGTTAGGAGAAGCCTGTGTGATTGCGGGAGAAGAAATGATGCAGGAGAATACTCGCCTTCTTGACTATCGCGATTATTTTTATAAAGGTTTGATGCAAGAACTTGACGAGATTTATCTGAATGGCAGTTTGATTCACAGAGTTCCCGGAAATCTTAATATCAGCTTTGCGCATGTAGAGGGAGAAGGGCTTATGATGGGTCTCAAGGATTTGGCGATATCGTCAGGCTCGGCGTGTACTTCTGCTTCCCTTGAACCATCCTATGTTCTGTATGCTTTGGGCGTTAACGAAGAATTGGCGCACACTTCACTGAGGATTGGATTTGGCCGTTTTACAACTCTTGAAGATTTAAGGTACGCCATGAAGCGGATTATTGCAGAAGTAAAGAGATTGCGTGAGATGAGTCCCTTGTGGGAAATGTCCCGGGAAGGCATTGATTTGAAATCGATTAATTGGGCTGCACATTAAAAATTGGAGAGAGAATATGGCTTATGCACAAAAAGTGATTGATCACTATGAAAATCCCCGCAATGTGGGTTCGCTTGACAAGAATGATCGGTCAGTGGGCACAGGTCTTGTGGGAGCGCCTGCTTGTGGTGATGTTATGAAACTTCAAATTAGGGTGAAGGATGGAATTATCCAGGATGCTCGCTTTAAAACTTTTGGCTGCGGCAGTGCCATTGCCTCCAGTTCTTTGGTGACTGAAATGGTGAAAGGTAAAAACCTTGATGAAGCACTGACCATTAAAAATACAGCAATTGCCCAGGAATTATCCTTGCCGCCTGTAAAAATTCATTGTTCAATGCTGGCTGAAGATGCCATTAAAGCCGCAATTCAGGATTATAAAAACAAGCAGGAATCAGATGACGCGTGAACGCCCACCTTTCATGACGATTACGCCGATAGCTGTTGAGCGTATAAAAAATTTGCTGGCTTCTCGTGAGAAACCGTCCGTAGGTGTGCGTATCGGTGTTCGAAGCCGAGGATGCAGCGGACTTTCCTATACATTGGAATATGCTGATGAACGCTTGTCTACAGATGAAGTGATAGAATCTTACGGAGTCACGGTGTTGGTAGATCCCAAAGCAGGGATATTTTTGCTGGGAACCGAAATGGATTTTGTTGAAGAAAAACTTCAATCAGGATTCGTTTTTAGGAATCCTAACGAAAAAGGACGTTGTGGTTGTGGAGAATCCTTTCATGTTTAATGCTTATGAAACATTGGGAATCAAGCCTGCCTTTGATCTTGTTCTTCCAGACCTGGAAAAAGCCTATATTCGCTGTATTGGTCAAATACACCCTGATCAACAGCGTCATCTACCAGAAGAGCAAAGAAAAAAATCTTTGGAAGAAGCCGCGAGAGTTAATGAAGCCTATCGCATTTTAAAAGATCCTTTGCTAAGGGCACAACATTTGCTTGGACTTCATGATTCTTCTCCTTCTTTTGAAATTTCGGCTTCTTCAGAAATTTTGAGGGAATCCATGACGTTGCGAGAATCACTTGAAGAAGCAGAGGCTTCTGAAGCAATAGAGCCGCTTTTAAGGGAAACCCGCCAAAAGGTGGATGTGTTGCTGGACGAGCTTCAATCCACATTTAAAGTGGGAGATACACTGAAGAACCATACGTTGGTTGCGCGTCTGACATATTTGAAGAAATTTGTCCAGGAAGCTCAGGAAAAGCTGTGGTCTCTTGAAGACGGAGATGAAAGATAAAAAATGTTGCTTCAGCTTGTTGAGCCTGGACAAACTCCTCTTCCTCATGAAAAAGGAAAAACGACCGCTATCGGTATAGATTTGGGAACTACACATTCGTTGGTTGCGGTCTTTCAACAGAGTAGTCCAAAAGTCCTGAGAGATGAAAAGGGTGTTTCTCTTTTGCCTTCAACTGTTTTCTATGACCGCGAAAAGACTCTTGTCGGCAAAATGGCTCAGGAAGAAGGTGTCCAACAACCTGAGCGGATGATTTCTTCTTTTAAAAGGTTTATGGGGAAAAGTGAGCAGGGGCGGAAAACCCACCATTTTAATGTGGGAGATAGGCACGTCACTCCGGTGGAAACGTCGGCTGAAATTTTGAGATCTCTCAAGATGCGGGCTGAAAAATACTTGGGTGACAACGTTACACAAGCGGTTATTACTGTTCCCGCTTACTTTGATGATGCTGCACGAACAGCTACGAGAGATGCGGCACGCCTGGCAGGACTTGAGGTGTTGCGCCTTGTTAATGAACCAACGGCGGCTGCTCTTGCCTATGGTCTCGAACATGGGGTGCAAGGAATTTATGCCATTTATGATCTGGGAGGAGGGACTTTCGATCTTTCTCTCCTGAATCTGGAAGGAGAAGTTTTTAAAGTCCTGTCCACAGGAGGTGATACGCAATTGGGAGGCGATGATATGGATCGCCTTCTTCTCACAACCCTTTTGAGTTCCCAAACAGAGTTGTTAGCGGAAGATAGTTTGGCTTTGATTCAGGCACGCCGGATCAAGGAATACCTGACAGATCATGAAAACTGGTCAGGTTCTATACAGGTAAAAAATAATCTTCTTGAAGGTCATATAACACGGCTTGATTTTGAGCTCCTTATTTCCCCTTTAATCGATAAAACTCTGAAAATCTGTCGGCAAGTCGTACGGGATGCCCAGATTTCTCTGGATCAAATCAAGGGAGTTGTCTTGGTCGGTGGAGCGACCCGCATTCCTCTCGTTCGTCAAAAAGTTGAGAGATTTTTTGAGCAGGTTCCCCTGACCAATATTAATCCCGATGAAGTTGTTGCTCTGGGAGCTGCCTTGCAGGCCGAGGCATTGACTGAGGGTTCCCAAAGACTTTTACTGGATGTGGCTCCTCTTTCATTGGGATTGGAAACATACGGGGGAGTGGTCGAGAAAATTATTCTTCGTAATTCGCCTATTCCCGCAAGCCATTGGCAGGACTTTACGACTTTTCAAGACAATCAGACAGGAATGAGTCTTCATATTGTGCAGGGTGAGCGGGAGTTGGTGCAGGATTGTCGCTCCCTGGCTCATTTTGAATTACGGGGCATTCCCCTCATGAAAGCAGGAATGGCAAGAATTCGGGTGACGTTTACCATTGATGCCGACGGGATTCTTACCGTAAGTGCTCGAGAACAAACCACAGGTATTCATCAATATATCGATGTAAAACCCAGTTATGGATTAACGGAAGAAGATTTGCTCAGGATGATTGAAGAAAGCCATTCACATGCCCGCTCGGATATGGACGAGCGTCTTTTGCGGGAAGCCCGTGTTGAGGCTGAACGTCTCCTTCATGCTGTTAAAGAGGCCTTGAAAAATGATAGTGACCTTTTGGAAGAAAGTGAAAAGATAGAAGTAAAGCAAGAAGCAGAAGCACTCATATCTGTTTTAAACTCTGTTAAACGAGATGACATAGAAAGAAAAACAGAACGTCTCAGGCAAGTAACAAATTCATGGGCAGAACGTCGGATGAATCAGGCTATGCGTAAGGCGCTGAAAGGCAAAAAACTGTAAGGGGAGAGAGTTCAGGGTAATGAATATTCAGCAATATGAGCTGGCGCAAGTCCTCACAGGAGCTATATTGGGCGGAAGCATTGGTTTTTTCTTCATTATGCGTGTTAAACGTTTGGCGCAACTCACCTTTGACCGCCTTAATGAAGAAATGCAAAACGTGCGGGAACGCCTTATCCTGTCAGAAGATAAGGCGCAACGCTATGAAACCATGACAGAAGAGAAAAATCAGCTTTTTGAGCGACTATCAGACGCGCGTGCGAAATATGCTGAGGTTGACGTTCTTCTGGGACAGGAACGTAAGCAATTTCAAGAAAAATTTAAAGTGATTGAAGAGGCGCGGCAAGAACTCTCCAATGCTTTCCAGGCGCTTTCCGCCCAGGCTTTAGAGCGCAATAACCGCTCTTTTCTGGATCTGGCAAAATCCACCCTCGAGAAATTTCACGAAACAGCCAAGGGTGATTTACAGCTCAAGGAAAAAGCTATTTCTGAGCTTGTCAGTCCTATTCGGGAATCTCTTCACAACGTGGATCAAAAAATTGGCGAGATTGAAAAAATACGGTTAAGCGCCTATGAAGTCCTTCGCCATCAAGTGGGTGATTTGATTCTGTCACAGAAAGAGTTGCGATCAGAAACAGCTAATCTGGTCAAGGCACTGCGTACGCCTCATGTGCGGGGGCGATGGGGAGAGATGCAACTGCGTCGTGTGGTTGAGATGAGTGGAATGAGCGTCCATTGTGATTTCATCGAGCAGACAACGCTAGAGGGGGAAGAAATAAAATTAAGACCGGATATGATTGTCCGTCTTCCAGGCGGAAAACGGCTGATTATCGATGCCAAAGCACCCCTGGCTGCTTATCTGGATGCTCTGGAAGCCAAGGAAGAAACGCTGCGCCAGGATTTTTTGAAAGACCATGCCCGTCAAGTACGCACTCATATTTTGTCCTTAAGCACGCGTGCCTATTGGGATCAATTATCCAAAAGTGGCGAGACACCTGAATTTGTCGTGATGTTCTTGCCTGGAGAGACAATTTTTAGCGCCGCTCTTGAGCAAGACCCTTCTCTCATTGAAGTTGGGGTGGAAAAAAAAGTCATTTTAGCAACACCTGCGACGCTTATCGCCTTGCTTCATGCCGTAGCCTATGGCTGGCGACAGGAGCGTCTGGCGGACAATGCGCGGGAGGTTTCCCAGTTGGGTCGGGAACTTTATAAACGTCTTTCGGATATGGGGAGCCATCTAGCGAAGCTGGGGCAATCTCTGGGTGGCTCGGTACGGGCTTACAATAGTACGATTGCTTCTTTGGAAAGTCGTGTATTGCCTAGCGCACGGCGATTCAAGGAATTAAATGTCAGCTCGTCCCAGGATGAAATTGCCCTCTTACCGCAATTGGATCATCTGCCGCGGGATCTTCAGTCACCAGAGCTGCATTTAGTAAAAGAAACAGGATGACAGAAAAAAATATCTTATTTTTTAAAATTCCCTCATTTAAAATTTGAGTTCAAGATGTCAATATTTTATTAGCTATTTCAATAGAGTATTGTAGGTTGTATAGCTAAAAACCTTTAAAATGGTTATATT
>BBVC01000118.1 GCA_001192655.1 Caedimonas varicaedens | reverse complement strand
CCAACTTGTTGTGGGCGATATGATTAAAGTCTGTCCTGCCTTCTGATATTCTGGAGAAAGTATTAAATAAAATTGAGTTCCGTTTCCGTTTGAGTCTGTCAGCTGTTTCCCTGCAGATCCAACTGGTAATGTTGTGCGTGTAATTTCTTGAGTTTCTGTATTTTTTTTAACCAACAAGGAACCTGCAAAAGTTTGTTCTAATACTTTTAATCCATCTACTGTCAAATCAAACAATTGTTTATCATTATTCAAATTAAATGTATTCTTATAATATTCCAAGTAGGGAGAAGCAGAGACAATTTCCAAAAGTGCATCTTGGCTCCATTCAATATTCGTCTTTTCCAACAAGCCATCAGCCTGCAAGGTAAATAAAGGCGTTTTCTGATAAACAACTGTTTTCTGATAAACAACTGTTTTCTGATAAACAACTGTTGCGAGAATTTGTCCTTTTTTGAATTTGAATTGTTTGTTAGAAGAGTATAAGCGTATATCGGTAAACTCTATTTCAAATCCAAACGATGCCATGAAACAACCTCATATTTTAAACATGATAGATATATCGACGCATAAGAAATTTGAGCAACATGACGCTAAAGCTGGTTGTTTTTTCGTCAATTTCTTCAGCTTTAGACTTGAGAACTTTGCTAAAAAGCACGATATAGTTAAAGGTCTCTTCTGAACATTTTGCATTTTTGGCATTGTAAGACGCATCCACGAGAGAATCGAGGAGGCTGTTGAGTACTAACACGGATGTCTGTTCAAATTGATAATTCTGCACTGTTTTTTTCATTCCATAAAAGTCTTTATCGGTAAAACCAAAAGCAGTAATTTCATCCATGATCTGATAGGTATAATTCTGCAAAGACATCGCAGGTTTAGTCTCTAAAATTTCCTCTTCTTTTATCATCGTTTTTCCTTCGAAATTTATTGCCCCCATCATGAATCCTATCATCGCTAAAGCCGTTAAACTTTTTTTGACTGTCATGGAACCGTTCTCTTTCTTTATTCTGCTTTAAAAGCGCCGTTTCTCTCCATCTCTTCATTATCCTACCGCCGTTTGTGCCCTAAGGGAAACTCTTTCTGCGCGTATCCTTGAGGCGAGAACGGAGATCACATCAGAAAGACGCAACAGCAGGGGGGTACACTTGTGTCCTGTGACAGAGAGCGGTAGAATAAGCTCATTCCTGTAGTTGCAGTACAGGAATATTCAAGAGCATTTCAAGACCTTTTTTCATCAAAAACATCTCATAGACCGATTGTATCCCTCTTCAGGGATTGTTGCAACACGAGGAAACGTATGACGATGCTGGAATGGCACACACGCACGGTGAAACTGGGTGATCTGAAGGATTACGACCACAACCCCCGCCATATCTCCAAACAGGCGATGGAGAAGCTGTGTGCGTCTTTGCGTGAAGACGGCTACCATCAACGCCTGATTATCAACACTGACCTCACGATTATCGGCGGACATCAGCGCAAGAAAGCTCTTCTCCAAGCAGGATTTTCTCCCGACACTGAACTTGACGTTCTTGAACCTTCCCATTTTCTCACCCCTGACGCCGTAGATCGCATTAACATCCGCGACAATCTGTCCTATGGTGCTTTTGACACCGACATCCTCGGCAATCGCTTCGACCCGCAAATTCTGTCAGACTTCGGCATGTCAGACGATCTTCTCAAAACTCTTGGCATCCCCTCCGTGCTAGACATGATCGAGGAGCAACCCTTGCCCACCATCCCTCTCGAACCCAAAGCCAAACTGGGCGATATTTATACCTTGGGCACCCATCGCCTGATGTGCGGAGACAGCACGAACCCAGAACACGTTACCAAACTTCTGAACGACAACATCCCGATCCTGATGGTGACCGATCCTCCCTACGGCGTTAATTACGATCCCGAATGGCGAGAAAGAGCCGACAAAGGGGTCGATATCCGCAGCACAGGCAAAGTCCTGAACGATGACCGAGCCGACTGGACGGACGCTTATAAACTCTTCCCCGGCGATGTGGCTTACGTCTGGCATCCTTCCACCACCACCCATTTGTTTGCCCAGAATCTTGAAGCCTGCGGATTTACGTTGATCGCCCTCATCATCTGGGCAAAACAACATTTTGTCTTGAGTCGAGGCGATTACCACAACCAGCATGAACTTTTGTGGTATGCCGCCCGTCCTAAAGACAAAAAGAAACAAAAGAAAGCCGACAATCCTGATAACGCTGTCTTCAGCGGTAAACCCAACTACACCTCTACCCACGAACCTCTGTGGTACGCCCATAAAAAAGGCAAGAAGCATAACTGGCAAGGGAAGCGAGACCAAACCACCGTCTGGGACATCGCCAACAATAACAGCTTCGGCAATCCTAACGTTGAAGAGAAGTTCGGCCACGGCACCCAAAAACCTCTGGAATGTATGCTCCGTCCCATCCTGAACAACACCG
>BBVC01000117.1 GCA_001192655.1 Caedimonas varicaedens | reverse complement strand
ATGGATACCGAACTCATGGCCAAGATCGACAAACTGGCTCAAAAACGATTTATGACGCGCAATGCGTGTATCCAATATATTTTGAGTGTTGCGCTTGAGAATGCAAAGCTATAAGTCTTTGAATACAGGACATATTTTTCAGAAGTGATATCTTGTCCTTATCACAAGATAAGCCAGAGATATTCTCTTGCGTCATCTTGAGAGAGATTACTTGGCACAAGCGCCCCCTTTTGACATTAAAAGCATTCTGCTGAAAGAGCCGAAAGTTCTAGTCTTTCTGCGGGTTTGAGAGAGGTATATCTGGAAATGTTCACAATCTCTAGTCTTGGATCTTTGGGTTGAGCTTGATATAGGTAAAGGCTTGATGGGTCAGCTCGTGCAGTTTGGTCATGTCTGTCTGTTTTTCCCAATGGTCTGCATCTTTAAAAGTCCCAGATCTCAAAAGATCACCCACAGCCCAAGGAACCTTAATTTTTCCCGTTACCCAGCAATAAATCATGGCATTGATCAAGGCTTGCCCCAAAGCATGAGCGCCTTCGTCAGGATAACTTGTGATCATATCCAGAAAATCTGTGAGATAAGGATACAGATGGGCAGGCGCTAAAAACAGATATTCAGCCTCTCCCATAAATCTCTTCACAAAAGCATCGATTTCTTCTTGAGAAATGGGTCTTTTGCCCAACATATCTTTAGCGGCGAAAGGATGAATTCTAAAATGAGGTCTGACCATCTTTCCCTGACGCCAGAGGTCTTCAGCCACGATATTGCTCGATGTGGTAATCACTTTGGATCTGTACGGCGGTTGATCAAACCAGGGTTTCTTTTCTACCGTATAAATAGGTTCCGGCAAGATGCGATCTTTTCGGCGTCGTTTGAGTTTGATTTTTTCAGGATCTATAGGCTTATTGTTTTGATCAAAGTAATGAGCTTTGACTTCTTTCCAAACCAAAGGACCATCGTTAATCTCAAAGGTGCCGTTATCTCGGCAATCATGAGCCATTCGGACGATTTGCTGAAGATTCTCTTCCATGGTTACAGAGCCTGTCCAAGCGCCCATCATCACCATACGATTACGATTTTTATAGGTATACAAGGAAAGAACGATACAAGCGGCTTCATGTCGTTCTTGCAAAGGCTTCACATCTATATGATTGGCCAGCAACACAAATCCTGCATGATCATCCAGAAGATTGTGGTCATAAACGAGAAAATCTTTTCTCTTGAAGAAGTTGCCTGCTTTGGCAGTGGGGCGCTGCTGGTATTGACCGGCGTAAGAAGGTAAAGACTTGAGTTCTTCAATAATTTCTTCTTTAAAGAACTGAGGCCACAAGATTTCTCCTTCTTGGATTCTGCGATCTTTCCAGATCTTGCCTGTTGTGGAAACGACTTGAGTGTTGAGTTCAGGATCAAACTCTAAAGGAAGGACAAAATGCTGCCAGAGTCCCTTGGTATCTGTTTTTTGAATAAATCCCGTAATGTCTTTTGAAGAGACGCGTTGTTGTACCACAATGCGAATATTGAGCCCTTGAGGGTTCATACGTGAAGGGCACACGGTCTCAAAATAGGTTTGAGCCCGTTCAAAATCAACATCTTTATCCCGAATACCATTAGGATCATCCAAGACAAAGATATCGCATCCAAAGGCCGTTATATCCGTCTGAAGAGATGTGGATATTCTGGCGCCATGTTTGGTATTGGCAAAACGCTCTTTGGTAGATTGATCTTTTTCTAGGTCAAAAAGATTTCCCCATCTTTCCTGATACCACTCTGATTCGATCAACTTTCTGCACAGTCTGGATTGTTCCCCCGAGACATCTCCTTTATAGGACGCATAGATAAATTTGAGAGAAGGATTGATTGTCCACGCCCACGCAACAAAAGCCACAGAGATCAGATTGGTTTTACCCATTCTGGGGGGCATGTTAATGACGAGTTTTCGATTTTTGATCTCGCCTTTCATCATGGCTTCAAAGATCTCACATAAGTCTTTAATGTGCCAATTGTCTATAAAAGGAGCGGGGTCTATTTCTGTCCATGCTTCCTTGAAGAAGTCGTAAAAAGGAAAGACCGCATGTTCCACGCGATGAGGCGGTTCTGTTGTGTCGATTCCCAGAGGAACGAGGGCTTGCGCTTTCAGGCAAAAGTAAACGTGCCGATAAAGCGCACTTTCACTGATTTGTTGCCCTGTTTCCTGTTCTAAAAGAGCCTGAATCTTGCTCAAGGCAATGCCGTCTTCGTGCATGCCCTTGATGATCAGTTTAAGATCATGGGTCAGATCACACAAAGAGCAAAATTGAGGCATGAGATGATTCTTTCTTTTACATCAGCGTTTCGATTTGTTCTTGCGACAGTCCGGTTGCCTGACAAATCTTTTCAAGAGCGAGTTCTTGCTTGATCAAAGCTTGAGCGACTTTTTCTATTCCCTTTTCTATTCCCTTTTTCATTCCTTCTTCAAATTTAAAGTCCATAGAGGCCGTATAATCCCAATCTTTTTTCAATGTTTCTTCATAAGCGAAGAGTTCTTCTTCCGTCCAGTAGAAGCGGTTTAGTTCTTCATAAGCGCGTTCAATGACCCTATCATGCCCGATAATCTCTTTGAGTTCTTCTGGTGTTGTTTCTGGCGCATGTTTAAAGAAGTAAGCCCATTTTTCAATCATGGAAGAGAGCTGATCTTTTGTCTTATTAAATTTTCCAAGTTCTAAAAAAGTAAAGGAAAAATCTTTGAGGTTATGTTCATGGGTATTTCTGTCTAACATCACATGATCCGACTTATACTCTTTCTTGTCAGGAAACATGGTAAAATTAGCAATGGCGACAAAGATGACTTCTTTGAGATTTTCATAAACTCCTCCGACGTTCATCTGGTTACAGTAAGCTTTTGCTGCGTAATACTGGGCTCTTTTTTCAAAACCTTTATGGCCTGAGGCTTGCATTTCCACGACGTAGGTATTTTTATTCTCATCGGTACAAAAGATATCCACGACGCTGGTTTTCTTAGAAGAGATTTCAGGGTCTTGAATGGTTTTAAGGAAAGAAACCTCGACAATGGGTTTCCCTTCTTTAAAGAGGATCATATCATTGAGAAACCCCATTAAAATGTCCTTATTTTTTTCCGTGCCGAAGATTTTTTTAAAGGCCACATCATTTTTAGGGTCAAGAAACTTTTGAATCGTCATCTTTAGCATCCTTTATTTGTTCAATATATTTGAGAGTTTTTCTGAGTCTGCTTTCCAACTGGAAGAGGGAGAAAGGAGACGTAAAAGCGTCAAGGTTATTCTTCTTTTGATAATAGTTTAAAACGCTTGGATTATCCAGCTCCAGCACCTGAAAGGGACGTTTCATGGTAAAGCTTTGCAAATCATTTGTCAGCGATCCCGCCAGATGAATAAATCCTTTCCATGACTTTCTTTGAAAAGCGATGAGAAATGACACGGATCTATCTTTTGTTCTCACAGGTATGATTTGAGCAAAGATATTGCTTCCAACGTCTTTCTGTCTTTTGTTAATTCTATATTTAAAGAGACAGTTATAAATCTGGCATCTTTTGATATCTGGCATGAGATATTCTTTACAGACAGGCAACATCTGATCAATTCCCAGTCCTGTTGCTTTTCTAAAGAAGAAGATGAGCGCTTCGTCCAGTGGGCTGAGAGGCGCTTTTTGAGGTCGTCCTGATGAATGGGCTTTGATATCCAGGACGGATGTTCTTTTTTTCCATTTAGCGACGGTGAGGGCATGAATCCCATACTTTTGAGCGAGATATACGTTACTTTTTCTACTGACCTTTATTTTTCTTCTTATCGCCCACGTTGTTCGTGCGTTTTTATGGGCTTTACCCCTACGATATTCAATTTTAGTCTGCCGTGGTGTTTTTTGACTTGTTAGATCAGGGGTATTTTTCATTTTTAATCACTATAATATATGATACACTCACTATAATTTAAAAAAACAAAAAGATCAATAAAAATGATATTATATAGACAATTGTAAATATTGTTATAAAACAAAGCGTTTAATCTAATTAAGCTCTTATTTTTCCTAAAAAGTACCTCTATATTTATTTTCAACAAATTTAATAAAAAAGTTTCTCCGTTAAAATCTTTAAAAGAGGGTTGCAATTCCATAAATTAAAAGCCTATTTTTAAATAGTATTAGCTCTACATAAAAAATATAAAACAAAAAGTAGCAATTTTTTGATAAAAATATATTATATAGACAATTTTAAATTTTGTTGAAATTAATTAGTATTTTGATACTATTAGTTAGAAATTTTGATATAACACACATATATTATATTTTAAATAAAGTTTAAATAAAAGTTTCTCCGTTAAAAATTATATCTTAAAAATCGGAATAGTTGATTTTTGTAACGCAATTAAATTTATTGATTTTTTACACCCAGTATTAATTTCCCTTCAAAATCACGATCAAAAACACATCAACAGTCTTTTACTATACTATATTTCAACAACTTAAAATTATTAAATAAATATTATATACTATCATAATAATAAAAAAGTAATAAATTTTTACATTAAGTATTGCCAACTAAATCCGCACCCATCCTTTCCCCTCCAACAAGTTTCACAAATAAATTATACACCCCATACATTTTTATCGTTACCCTTAAATTTGGCTCTATCCCTCTCTCCCATTTCTCCGACTATGATCATAGTCGGAGAAATGGGAGAGAGGGATAGAGCCAAATTTAAGGGTAACGATAAAAA
>BBVC01000116.1 GCA_001192655.1 Caedimonas varicaedens | reverse complement strand
TCTTGAGACGATCCCATTCCAAATTCATTAATGAAATTCCTTTGTATTATGAGAATTATGCAAACCATCTCAGAGACGTATCAGGTTTTTATACTATTAGTCAAGTTTTGAAAAGCAATAAAACCACTGCCGATAGAATCAAACTTTGTGCCCTTTAGGCCAGCGACGATGAAGCCAAAACCATTGTTCAGGCCGTTCCCGAATCCAATTTTCCATTAATTGATTCATTTGCGTCAACAAATCTGTTAATTGCTCTTCCTCTGTTTTTTTATGACTTATCAGAGGTGGATAATAAGTGACCCGAAAGCGAGTTCCTTCTATACGTTCTACACGTACCGGCACAAAGGGGCAGTTATATTTCAGAGAAAGACGCGCGCCCGCTGGAGCGGTTTTGGCAGGTAAACCAAAAAAGGGAATCCATTCTCCTTCATTCATTTTTTGATCACTGAGCATGGAAACATGCTTGCCTTCTTTAAGGGCTAGGATCATTTGACGCGCTCCTTCCTGACTTTTCGTAATCACTTCTGAAGCAACGCGATGATGAAGCCAGTGAACCAGCTTATCTGTCAGAGGATAATTAAGCTTTCTATAGACCTGAACAAGGATCAATCCCCGCTGAAGCGCCGCCAGCGTGCCTATTTCCCAATTAGCAAGGTGAGCAAGAAAAAGAATAGCCGGCTTTTGATCATCACGAAGCTGGTCAATAATTTCCTGACCCACCACCTCAACTTGACTCGCCGCGCTATAAACCTGAATTTTAGGGAGAGCCACATACTCAAAAAGCGTTCGTGTCAAGTTCTCAAACATGCCTGCTACAATTTCATCCTGTTTTTTGGGAGATAATTCAGGCATGGCACGTTTTAAATTTTGATAAGCTCTTTTTCGATGAGGAAGTTTCATTCCGATGTTTCTGCCAAGCCTGCCGCCAAGATTGGAAATAAGGTTGAAATGAAGCGGTTTCAACAAAGTAAAAAGACTGAAAATAAAAATAACCTGAAGAATATCCAACAGAAAACATGTAATTTTTCTCATCCTAGAACTCTAAACCTTTCCAGATATGATCCCAGCTTCCCTCTATAATATCAGGAGAAAGTCTGACCATAAATATTCCCTTCTTATGGGATAGCCTCATCCAATCTTTTTCAGTTGTCACAAGCATTGCCCCTTCCCTTTTTGCTTTCTGCTGTAAATTCTCCAGATCTTTTTCAGAGTAGGTATAATGGTCAGGAAAATTGATCCCTTTCAGAACCTTCAAGTCATAAGCCAAAGCATAATCTTCAAGCATCTTGAAAAACTTTTGAGGTCGCCCAATCCCCGCAAAAGGCAGCAATGTCTTTGATTGCAAAGTCTCTAAATCTTCCTTGCAAGGCTTGAATCTCAGACGAACAAAAGGAAGAGAAGAAACCAGCGGAAACTCTTTCTCACCCACAAGAATAAGTCCCTGGGCGCGAGCTAATCCCTGAGCAGGAGACTCTCGAAGAGGCCCCGCAGGAAAAAGCCTGCCATTCCCAAATTGATAGTCTGTATCAATAACCACCAGAGAACAATCCTTGTGAATTGTAAAATTTTGGTGACCATCGTCCAGAATAATAATCTCGGCGCCTGCCTGAACAGCCGCAAGTGCTCCTACACTGCGATCTTTTGCGACCCACGTCGGAGCAATTTTTGCAAGCATTAAAGGCTCATCGCCAACTTCTTGAAAGGAATGCCCTTTCACCAAAACAGGCCCTCTTAAACTGCCTCTATATCCCCTGGATACGAAATGAACACGCTTTCCCTGCGCGATAAGCGCTTGCCCCAACAACATTGCTGCAGGCGTTTTTCCAGCCCCCCCTACCACAAGATTTCCGATACAAATCACAGGAACAGAAAGTTTTTCAGGGGTGTTCCTGCGTGCCAGACAAGCACTTATAGCACCATATAAAGCACCTAAAGGAGAAAGAGCTTTTGCAATCTTGCTGTCAGAATGATGCCAAAAGGAAGGAGTGATCATGAAAAAAAGCCTAACGACTTCATAGGGAAACCTTTTTCTCGAAATTCTCCAGAAATTCTTCCAAACCTTCTACCACTTTTTCAACAACCTGGCTTTGGGCTTGAACAATTTTCCACGCTGCATTCACCATTTCCTTACGCTGTTCGGGAAACGTCAGCAATTTTTCTACATGAAGCGCCAAAGTTTCAGCCGATGTCACTTCTATCGCTGCATTTTCCTTACGAAACAAAGCCGTTATTTCTCGCGAATTCGTCATATAAGGGCCATGCAAGATAGCAGACCCAAAATGCGCCGGCTCAATTAAATTATGCCCCCCGATAGGCGTCAGGGATCCTCCTATAAATGCTATGGGACTCAGCCTGTAAAAAAGACCCAACTCTCCCAGGGTATCAGCAAGATAAAAATCTCTTTTATCAGAAATGATTTCTCCTAAAGATCGCTGCGCTAAACAAAGTTCTTGATCAAATTTCTTCCTTAAGGCAGCTCCTCGATGAGGATGGCGCGGCACAAGGATTGTTAAAAGATCAGGAAATTTCTTTTTCAGCAAATGATGCGCCTGGACAATAATTTCTTCTTCAGGATCATGAGTGCTAGCGGCTACCCAAGTAGGGCGCATGCCAACCTTATGACCTATCCTTTGCAATTCTTCGTTATCACATTCCAAAGGTTCTGCTGCAGCTTTCAGATTACCTGCATGAATAACCTTTGTCGCTCCCAAAAGACGCAAGCGATGGGCATCCTCAGATGACTGTGCAAAACAGAGAGAGAAACGACCCATAAGTGGTTGAATAAGACTTTTAGCCCATCTCCACTTTTTAAAAGATTTTTCTGACATCCGTCCATTAATCATCACAAGAGGGATTTTTCTGGTTGTCGTTTCCCAAATCAAATTTGGCCAAATTTCAGATTCCACCCAAAGAGCCAGAGAAGGTCGCCAATGATCCAAAAATGCCTTGACCCAGGGACGAACATCAAACGGAACAAATTGATGAAAGACACGCACCGGCAATTTTTTTTTCAGCAAGGAAGCAGAAGTGACGGTTCCCGTCGTCAATAAAATAAAACAAGAGGGACAACGTTCCAAAAGACGTTTGATTAAGACCAGAACTGACAAGGATTCCCCTACGCTTGCTGCATGAATCCAAATAACAGGCTCTTTTCTGGAAAGCATGTGGGCATCAGATTTTGTCTTACCTTTCCGTTCATCAAGTCGCTCAGCGATTTCCTTGCCTTTCCGAATGCGGGAAGAAAGGTGATAATCAGCAACGGGAATGGCAATAAAACCTGTAAGAGCACGATACAAACCTAGCAACATTATGCGCTTTTCTCCCTCTTTCTGTCGCTATCGAAGCGGCGCATGACCACATAATGCGTCAGCCTGATCAGTAACGTCCTGAAGTCTTTTTTCCACCAATTGACGAACAGCTTCAAGTTCTTCCTTTGATTGTGGTGGCTTGATAGGTTCTCCAATCACCATCGCTCCCCGTCCAAAAGGAAGAGCCACAATAAAACGATCCCAACTGTTCCACACTTTACGCCGTGTCGTCGCAGAAGCGCAAGGAACAATATCCATCCCTGAAAGTTTGGCAATTTGCACAATACCTTCGCTAGCAACAAAACGAGGCCCCCGGGGACCATCAGGCGTCAGACCAACACAGTGACCTTTTTTTAAGGCCGAAAGAATCTCTCGTAAGGCTTCTGTTCCTCTTTTGGATGTAGACCCTGCAATCGTTTTAAGACCAAAATAACCAATTGTATGAGCAAATAACTGTCCATCACGATGAGGAGAATTCAACATATGAAAAGATATATCACTCTCCCAAAAACACATTTGCATCATGGAACGGTTATGCCAAAAACAGATGATAAAAGGCTTTCTTTCTTTCCAGCACGTCTGAAGGATATGCCAGTTCTGTCTTTGCCAAATGTTTGTTTTAAATACAAATCGTATGTAAAGAGACATACACCATGAAACAAGGCGGATAAACCAAAGTTGTTTGGGGATTTTTTTGATCCAGCGCATGGTTTTACCTCTGGGATGGAGATGTTAATTGCGCCTTGCAAAGCTGCGCATACCGTGAATTATTTTGAATTAAATCAACATGACGACCCGATGCAATAATTTTTCCCTTATCAATCACAAAGATAATATCCGCATCCACAACAGTGGCTAGCCGATGAGCAATAATGACTGTCGTTCGATCCTTCATGAGTGTCCTCAAGGCGCGCTGTACCTTCTGTTCAGAAGCGCTATCCAACGCCGAAGTTGGCTCATCCAGCAATATAATCGGTGCATTTTTCAACATGGCTCGCGCAATAGCGATCCGTTGCCGCTGTCCTCCCGAAAGACGCACCCCCTGTTCACCGACGAACGTATCATAACCTTGTGGCAGATCAATAATGAATTCATGTGCCGCAGCAGATTCGGCAGCTTTTACAATCTCTTCATTTGTTGCGTCAGGATTTCCAAATGCAATATTTGTTCGAATAGACGCGTCAAAAAGGATGACTTCCTGACTGACAAGCCCAATGTTTGCCAGCAAAGATTTAAGCGTCACCTGGCGAATATCCACTCCATCAATAGAAATAGCTCCTCCACAAATATCATAAAAACGGGGAATTAAATTAAGGATGGTTGATTTCCCGGCTCCACTTGCCCCTACCAAAGCAACGGTCTTACCCGCGGGAATAGAAAAGTTAACTTCTTTCAGAACTTCCTTTTCCTCATAAGAAAAGCAAACATCCTTGAAAGAAATTTCTCCTTTTTTTACGTGCAGCTCTTTGGCTTCAGATACTTCCTTAATATCACTTTCAAGATCTAAAAATCGAAAAACACGCGAAACAGCCGCAAGCTGTTCCTGAAGATTTGCATTAAGATTTGCAAGTCTTTTAAGCGGCTCATAGGTCATCAAAAGAGCTGTAATAAAAGAAAAGAAGGTTCCTGGATTTTGCTTGCCAGAAATGACCTGAGAACCACCGTAAATCACAACAATTGCAATAGCTACACCTCCGAGGAATTCCATCACGGGATGAGAAATGGCGCGTACGCGGGCAGCTTTAAGGGAACGCTTGAAGATTTCTTCAATAATCTTTCCCGTTTGTTGTGTTTCATGGGTTTCCATACAATAGGATTTAACGAGACGGATCCCCTGAAATCCCTGAGTTAAAAGAGATGTAAACGTTGCTGTTTGTTCCTGGATATTCGTCGAAACCTTACGCATTTTCTTTCCAATGCGTACCACGGGAAGGATCGCAATAGGCAATACAAAAAAGGAAATCGATGCCAAAAACCAATCCTGATAAAACATAAACATGATAAAGGCCAGCAACATCAAACTATCTTTACCAATATTCGTCAACGTTCCCGTCACTGCACTATTTAATTTATTGATATCATTGGTAAAACGTGAGACAAGTTCTCCTGTCGACGTACGATGAAAGAAAGCCAAATCACAGGTAATAACCTGTGCAAACATCTTTTTTTGGATATCGGCAATAATTCTCTGACCAACATAGGCAAGAGAGACAGATTCCCCATAGGTGGCAAGACCCTTGATAAAAAAAACAAAAAAGATGGCGACAGTAATAGGCACAAGCATATCGGCGTGCCGTTCCACAAAAATATCATTAATGATGGGCTCAATCAGCTTGGCAGAAGCAACCGACATCAACGCAACCAACACCATGCAGAAAAAACCACCTGCCATAATGGGAAAATAGGGGCGCGCAAATTCATCAACCAAACGCTTGACGAGTCTCTGGGTGTTTTGATCCTGAAGAAACTTAATTGCTGACCGACGTGTCATTATTCCATCTTTTATAAATCATCCTGAACAAGCATTATTTCAATGCCCTATGGTTTTAACATAACTTGATCAGAGTCCCAAGGATTTCACATAACTTTGAGGAATTTAAAAAATAAAAATAATCTTTCTCAAAAACATGTAGAAAAAATATACATTAATTTATCATCATTTTTTAATGTAAAGTAAAATATATTAAAATTTGAATATTATACTTAATAAATTTATTTTTTATTTTTAAGAAATATTGAATTAAATATTTTCATTTTAATATGTTAAAAAACAGAAAAGTATTATATTATGAAAACTCTAAATACTACAATTTTCATGCTTGTTTTTCTAAATTCATTTATCTCATCCCATGCTTCAGATATAAAAGAAGAATTTATATAGCTAACAACATATAAAACGGTCATATTTTATTATCCTGAAATAATTGCTCGATAGAACACCTTTTTTTGCGTCTAATTGCTTTTGCTTGTGCCCATTTATG
>BBVC01000115.1 GCA_001192655.1 Caedimonas varicaedens | reverse complement strand
TTTTAGCTATAGAAGGGAAAATTACTTTTTATAATTATTTTAAGTTCTATTCTTCACGTGTAAAAATTTCTGAAAATTATGATAGAGATTTTTTTAAAGAATTAGACCCTGTCGTTTTTTCTGTAGAGGAAGGTAAAGATTACGTCTTAAATATCAAACATAAAAACCTTGCGTATAAAACGCTTTATGCTTTACCTCTAAAAATTGACTTTTATAATGAGCATTCTCGGTGGTCGGGGAAAAGAAACATTATCATTTCAGCAGACTATATAAATAAGGATCGCGTTCTTTTATTCCCGCTCTTAACGTTTTTTAATAAAAAACAAGAGCCAGAACTTCTAAAGGAACAAAAGTCTTCTCGGTTGAGTGGTTAGAACTTAAAAGCATAAACACGATAAAGAGAGGTGAAATAACATTCTCCCCTCTTTCTACAAAAATTAGCCGCTCATCATATTACGGGTCGCAGGCGGTAAGGTGACCACTAAACCATCCAACTCTTCCTTCATAATTATCTGACATCCCAACCTTGATGTGTGCGTTAGTCCAAACGCAAGATCAAGCATATCTTCTTCTTCTTCCTGAGCATCAGGAAGAGTGTCATACCATTCAGAATCCACAATAACGTGGCACGTAGAACATGCAAGAGAACCTTCACAGGCACCTTCCAGATCAATATTATTTTGGTGAGCAATTTCGAGCACAGAGAGACCCACTGGCACCTCAACTGTTATTCGTTCACCCTGAGGTGTCACAAAGGTCATATGGGGCATAGCGTTCTTCGTCCTCTTTCTTTATACATCACATCTATTTGATTGGCATCTGATCAGCAGGCAATAATCCTATCTCATTCAGACGTTCATTTAAATAACTTTCTTGAGTATGAGTTTCGGAAATCCTTACATGAGAATGTGCATGAAGAAAAAGAGGCATGGAATAACGGGAACGCCGCGCTTCAGATCCTAGAGGATTGATAACACGATGTGTAGTTGAAATGTGGACACCCTACCTGCTGAAGCAGGTAGCTCCACACTTCGGCTAGAAGCCGACTTGGAAGTTGTCAGAACGGAGACGCTCGACTTCATCCTGATTTTGAATGTATTCGGCAATGATATCTTCAGTCACATGACCTGTAGAAACAGCAAAGTAACCCCGCGCCCACAGATGATGACCCCAAAAGGCTTTCTTAAATCTCTCACTTTCCTGAAGCAATTTACGAGCGCTGACACCTTTCAGCTTTTGCACCAGTTTCGATACGCAAACTTGCGGGGGTACTGAAAGCAGAAGGTGAACATGATCTCGTCTGATGTTGCCTGACACAATCTCAACTTCAAGCTCTGTGCAAACTTGGCGCAAAATATCTCTCAGTCTCGTCCCTTCGGAACCATACAAAACAGGTTTGCGATATTTGGTAATCCATACCAAATGGACTTTGAGATCAAACAGACAGTGTGAGCTTCGGCGATATTCTTGCATCACCTTAGCTTACTGAAGTCTTCGCCTGAAGGCGAGGGTTTTAACCCACCCAGGAAGAGAATAATAACGCCGCGTCAGCATTTGCAACATGTCTCCTGCATTAATAACGACTTCTCCCGGCTCACATTGGACATCATGCCATTCACCCACCAAATCACGAACCTGGAGTCCTGACGTAGAGGCAGCAGGAAAAACAGTGATCAAATTGATGTCCTCATGGGCATGCGCTCGAATTGCTCCTTCCTCTTCATTCTCTGTTAAAGGAGGATAATGGAGAATTCTTAAAAGAGAGTTCCGCGAATGTCGCGCCATATCAGGCAAAGACATACAAAAAGTTTCTCTCAAATCCTGAGGCGTATTTTCTTCAATCCAGCCTAAAAAAGTACAGGCTACTTCTTCCAGTATTTCATAAAGATGCACTGTATTTTGTGATAGGCCATCAGGCAATCCGTGCCATGTATAATAATGATAAAACTCTTTCAAATCCTTGACAGTGTAGCCTTTTGCATTTTCACTTTTAAAAGGGAAGTAACCTGCTTGAACGCAAGGATCAAAAGTGTAGGCATGTTTTTCCGTTCCGGCGAAAAATTTTTCCCATTCACGAAACGTATCACAAATCAGATCAGGAGAAACGGGATGATTCTTTACAACAGAAAAGCCCGTTGAACGTAAGGAATCCACAAAGTTTTCTGATGCATGAAGACTCTTGAAATCAACTGTTTGAACGTACATTGCTCCCCCTTAAAATAAAAATAGGTACTTCACAAACACAACTTTACTCTCAAATAGAAGGTTGGAATCAATAATGCAAGCACTATTTCATCCTGGATCTTTCAGATTTTCCTTGAGCTCTGCCAATTCAAGCCATTGATTTTCCTTAATATTCAACTCATTGATAATCTGGTCATGTCGCCGCGTCAAACCTTCAAATTGTTGTGGACTTTTCGCAAACAACTCTTGATCAGAAAGCGTTTTTTCTATGTGTATCTTTTCTTCTTCAAGCATGGCAATTTCCTGAGGTAGCACCTCAAGAAGCCTTTGTTGATGATAACTTAATCGCTGAGACATTTTTTTAGGGTGCTTTGAAACAGTCTTAGAAGAAGGAACAAGATTCTTTGGCTCTTTTAAGAATAATAACGGACTTTGACGACGATAGTCGCTATACCCGCCCGCATACTCGACAATTTTCCCTTTTTCTTCAAAAACAAGGGTGGACGTCACGATACGATCCAAAAAACTACGGTCATGGCTGATCAGTAAAATGGTTCCCTCATAATCGTCCAGAACTTCTTGCAAAAGATCAAGAGTTTCCATATCCAGATCGTTGGTGGGTTCATCAAGAATCAGAAAATTGGATTCCCTTGCTAGCATTTTCGCTAGGACAAGACGATTTTTTTCTCCTCCCGAAAGAACACGGACGGGACTTCTCACCTGGCGCTCTTCAAAAAGAAAATCCCTGAGATATCCTACAACATGCCGCGGCTCTCCCCGTACCATAATTTGATCTGTCCCTGTATCACACAAAGTCTCCCATAATGTACGATCAGGGTCTAAAATGACGCGATTTTGATCCAGATATGTGGGCGTAAGATTAAGCCCCCACCGAATCTTTCCCGAATCAATTGCCATTTCCCCCATTAATAGTTTCAACAGTGTTGTCTTGCCAATCCCATTGGGACCAATGATCCCCACACGATCTCCCCGCAAAAGCCGAATGGAAAAATCATCGACAACCAACCGCTCACCAAAAGATTTAGAAATGTGACGCGCTTCGATAACGACTCGAGAAGAAGTCTCACCCGTCTGTGCTTCAAGCCCACGCACAATTCCCGGTTGTTTTAATTGTTCTGAGCGATGTTGGCGAAAAGAAGAAAGGCGGCGAAGTCTTCCTTGATTTCGTTTGCGGCGCGCTGAAATTCCCTGACGAGACCAACGGATTTCTTCAGAGATCAGTTTGTCAAGTTTGCGCGTTTCCACTTCTTCCTGCGCTAATAGTCCGTCTGCCCATTCTTCAAAGGCTTCGAATCCTTTATCAAGCCGACGAATCTGCCCGCGATCAAGCCATAAAGTTGACTGGGAAAGATGTGTTAAAAACATCCGATCATGAGAAATTGCAATAAATCCGCCCTTGAAATCTTTAAGTTTCTGCTCTAACCATTCAATGGCAGGCAAATCAAGGTGGTTAGTCGGCTCATCAAGGAGAAGCAAATCTGGCTCTCCGACAAAAGCCCGCGCCAAAGCTGTTTTCCTCTTTTCACCCCCTGAAAGAGTTCCTATAAGACGCTCTCTCTCAAGTTGCATGTCATCCAGAACCATGGCAACCCGAAAGCGATCATGGTATTGATCTTGTGGTAATCCGTCCGCCACATAATGTTCGATCGTCGTATCAGGAGGCATCTCCGGGTCTTGAGGCAAATAGGCAATATGGCTTCCTCTCTTCATCACCCGCTCGCCCCTGTCCATCTCACAAGTTCCTGCTAAAACTTTTAAGAGCGTTGATTTTCCAGAGCCATTGCGCCCCACCAAGCATACCCGCTCTTTTTCCCCAATAGAAAGATTAAGGTTCTCAAAAAGCGAGCGACCGCCAAAAGTGAGCATAACATCTTTAAGAGTAATGAGAGGGGGTGCCACAGAATCATTTCATCCTTTAAATCAGGGATGTTCGGCAAGGTAACGTTGGGCATCAAGCGCTGCCATACATCCCTGCCCTGCCGCTGTAACAGCTTGACGATAAACACTGTCCTGAACATCTCCCGCAGCAAAAACTCCAGGGATATTTGTGAGTGTCGTGCCGGAAGTACAGGCAATATAACCATGCTTATCAAGGTCAATTTGTCCTGCAAATAACTCGGTCATCGGCTTGTGACCAATAGCAATAAAGACGCCACCCACAGCCAGAGTAGAAAGCTTGTTGGTCTGTGTATCCCGCAATCGCACCCCTGTCACATTTTTGGATGGTTCTTCTTCACCCAGAATTTCCTCAATAACAGCATTCCAAATCACCTGAATTTTAGGATTTTCCATCAATCGATCTTGCAAAACTTTTTCTGCACGTAACTGATCACGTCGATGAATTAACGTTACCCTTGACGCAAAATTGGTCAGATAGAGAGCTTCCTCTACCGCTGTATTTCCGCCACCTGTAATGGCAACTTCCTGATTTTTAAAAAAGAATCCATCACAAACAGCACATCCAGATACGCCATAGCCCCGATATTTTTCTTCACTCTCCAGCCCCAACCACTTTGCCTGGGCACCTGTACAAATAATCACAGTATCCGCAATATAGCGATCGCCGCCCTCTCCTTCACATATAAAAGGACGCTTTGAAAAATCCACTCTTGAGATCATATCCTGAACTGTTTGGGTGCCTACATGTTGGGCTTGAGCCAGCATTTGTTCCATGAGCCAGGGACCCTGGATGACTTCAGAAAACCCGGGATAGTTCTCAACATCTGTTGTCACCATCAACTGTCCCCCGGGCTGTATTCCCAGGACTTGAATAGGATTCAGGTTTGCGCGCGCTGCATAAATCGCCGCAGTATATCCCGCAGGACCAGACCCAATAATAAGGAGTTTTGTGCGATGTTCTTTCATAAAGCCCTCTTAAAATCCAAACATATGATCCAAAGAAAATCGGTCTGAAGAATCAATCAACCCATGATATCCAAAAAGTCGACAGGTCTCATCCCGAATAACAATATACGCCCCATCCCCTGCCTTCATAAGTTCCTGAGGGGAAAAAAATTCGCTGGCGCGCCAATAATGAGATCCCCCACAACGAATCTGCAAAGGTTTTGTTGCCACGTTTTCCCCTTCTGCTGTCATCAGCTGAAGAGACGTTGCCGAGAGGGGAATCCAGGCTTTTGATGCAGGGTAAATGAGATGACAATGGGTATCCAGCCCTTTGGAACCCAGCCTTAAAAACAATCTTGTAGAGAGTCCCGGGGGTGTTCCGCGGTAAGATAGAGGCTGATTTTTATAAGTAGTGACTGTATTAAAAATATGACTTCCAAAACTGGATTCAGCCGTATGAGAGCCATCCCGAAGCTCATATCTGAAAAGTCCATGCAGCCAACCATCTGCCTCTTCTCCCGCATCAAAATCATACATTAATTCAACATGTCCAAAATGATTGTCTGGAGAAATATCGCTTTTCTGAAGTAAATCCGTCACGTCAATGGATTGGGAATCTGTTCTTGAAAGCACACCAAAACTTTCCCTCAGCATTTTTTTCCCATGACGGTCATAGATTTCAAGCGCAAGAGGAAGTTTTGTTTGCGTGGTTGCCATCGGCGTAGGTAAAATAATGGTGCGCCACTTTTGAGTCGGCAAAAGAGGCGCTGGTAAAATAAATCCCTTCCCAAAATGAGATGAAATCTTTTTAATCTGAGGATCGGGTTTTAAATCCGTACGTTCAACATTGGCATGTGCAATATGACGCTTTCCTGATGCTTTTTTTAGAATCTCGTAGCGGGGACGGACAAAATATTTACCAGCCTGAATTTCCAATTGTTGAGGCCATCTTACCTTTGGTAAAAGCCGACTAACATCCAGCGCCCGACTTCCAAATCCTGGAAGAGCCTCAGTCCACCAAGCAATATCAGGTGATCCCATAACATTGAGCCCCACAGAACCCGCAGGAATAGGACATGAATGACTGTTTTGCACCCATAGAATCACCTGTTCATCTTCTCGTGGAGCAGGCAATCCTGCATAAAAATCTGCAGGCCACGCATTGGCATCATGGGTGCAAGAGAGCGTTTCACCATCATCACTCAAAGTATCCAGCGCATATTTTACGATGTCATGTCCTGCCGCACCAACCACATGCACAAAAAGCTGACCACAAAAAGCCGGCAATTGGAAACGCTTCCGAATTTCCTCACTATCCACTGTCACAGTAGAGTATGCTTTTCCCAATTCCTGAGTCCAGTCTGCAAGACGCTTTCCACAGGCATCAAAAAGGCAACACCATAGAGATGCCGGGCGACCGCTATATCCTGACCAATAGTTAGCTGTCACAAGGCGCGTATGAAGGTTTCCCTCATCACGAAAAAAAGCAAAGTTGGTCGCAAAATTCAAGGGATCCAGATAACGTTGGGGATAGGTCAGCAGGTGATCTGGAATGCGCATGTCATCCAGTGAATACACAGGACAGCCTTTGGGAATAAGATGACGAATATGTCCAAGTTTGGCAGCAGAGTCAAAAGATACAACAAACAATCCATCACAGTCAGATAAATCGGTAATTAAATGGGCCTTCTGTCCTGCAATTTCCCGACCCAAATCTTCATAACGCTGGACATAAATACCAGAAATTTTCAGGGAACGAAGATCATAAAGTTCATAAAAAGTGCCTAAATAACCAACAGGATCATAAATGGCAAGTCTTTGGCAGTGCTGCATCTGTTGAAGCAGCTTTTGCGCTTTCTCAACCGCCAGAGGATGACCTATGGCTTTAAAAAAGCTTTGCCCCCCATTTGTATTGTTAAAAGTTTCAATCTTTAAAGGCATAGAAGGATTATACTCATATCAGTTTAGTTTTATTCTAAAAGCAAAGAACTTTAAAAACCAACCCAACCTTTCATTTTTTGCAATAAGGACGGTTGTATTTTCGGATTTTTTCCCTCAATTAATTGATCAAATAAGGCAAGAGCATCAGCGCTATCCCATTTTTCATATCCTACCTCGCGCCCGATCAATTTTCCTTCCTTATTGATAATAAAAGTCGTTGGTAATCCCTGCCACTTGAGGACTTGCTGAGAGGCACGAGTTGGATCCTGATAAATTTTCAGATATCGATAGCGATTTTCATCATAAAAACTTTGGATTCCAGGTTTGCGCAAGGGATCAACATTCACTGTAATGACCATCAGGTCTTCTTCAGGATAATAACCTGCCAGTTGATCCAGAGACGGCATTTCTGCGATGCAGGGACCGCAGGTAATAGACCAGAAATTAAGAACGATGACTTTTCCTTTATATTGATCCAGCATGACCGGGAATCCTTCAGGATTCATAAATGTAAATTCCGGCATGTCCTGAGGTGCCAAAGATTCATAGCGCCCACCAAAAGCATGAACAGAAACTGTCAGCCACATAAAAAAAAGCATACAAAAGAAACAGGTAATGCGATTCATGTGTTCTCCTCATTTCTTAATCGTGATAATGTCAATATAGGATTTAGCTTTATTTGAGGTGCAAGTTCAATGGAAAAGAAGAAAAATTACGTGTTTTTTTTAATTCTTTTAAGTTTTGGTTGCACTCTGGCATTGACAGGATGCGGAAAAAAAGGACCGCCTGAGCCCCCTGAAGGTTCTACCTACAGTTATCCTGGCCAATATCCCCCGGAAGAATAGCGTCTGGAGATGCCTTATATTCTTGATACTGAACTCAATACGCTAGATGCCTTAAGAAAATTCATCACGCATAACCATGGGGAAGAAATAACCTTTGTATGCCCTGTGGAATTATTCGCTTCGGCCGGTCCTGTTTACTGGATGATCAGGAAAGAAGAGCTTCAACAAGAATTTCCTCATAAAAAACTTATTTTTTGGCACAATGCTGGAGATATGGCAGGATATGCCCTGGGTGCACTTCGTATGGGCGTTCGGCATCTTATTTTTACGGGAGCAGAAAAAACTTTCCTCAAGATTAAAAGTATTGCCAACCATTATCAAGCTATCGTAATACCTTCAGAGAAATACCTGGAGAACTGACGCTCATGATCTCTTTTTCAACCCTTCTTCTGGCAAGTCACAATCGCGGAAAAATCGAGGAATTGAGAATGCTTGTCCCGTCTCCTGTCCGAATTCAATGCGCGACTGATTTCAGCGATGAAGAACCTGCAGAAACAGGATGCACTTTCAGGGAAAACGCAGCCATCAAAGCCCGTTTCTGGCAGCAGAAAACAGGACTTCCCTGTCTTGCTGATGATGCCGGCATCTGTATTGACGTTTTGAATGGCGCTCCGGGTGTTGATTCAAAAGGATTTATTGACAGTCATGGTGGACGTGAAAAAATGTTTGATGCTTTAGCCCAGAATAAAGACATTCAGACCAACCCACGCTCTTACTGTATTTCTGTCCTTGCTCTGGCGCTTTCCAATGGCGATCTTAAATTTTATGAGGGTCAATGCCAGGGAGAGCTTGTTTTCCCTCCTCGGGGTAGTCATGGACACGGCTATGATCCTATTTTTAAACCCCTTGGCAGCCCTCACACTTATGCCGAAATGACTGTCGATGAAAAAAACCGTTGGAGTCATCGGGCAAAGGCTTTCCAATTATTTCTTGCAGATCATTTTTCATGACATTTGCCCTTTATATTCACTGGCCTTTTTGTGTGTCCAAGTGCCCTTATTGTGATTTTAACAGCCACGTTCGCAACCATATTGATCACAAAAAATGGGAAGAAGCTTACTTACAAGAACTGGATTTTCTGGGCAGGCAAACATCGGGACGAACACTTACTTCTGTTTTTTTTGGCGGTGGCACTCCCTCTCTCATGACGCCTCAAACTGTTGCGGCTATCCTGACACACTTGTCCCATTACTGGTCTCTTGATCCTTCCCTGGAAGTGACTCTGGAAGCCAATCCCAATTCAGCCGAACAGGAAAAATTCCACGCCTTCAGAGCAGCAGGCGTTAATCGTTTATCCCTGGGAATTCAAAGTCTTTATGACTTACCCCTAAAATTTTTGGGACGCGCTCATGGACGGGAAGAAGCCTTGCACGCTATTTCCCTCGCACGTCAAACTTTTGAACGCTTTTCCTTTGATCTGATCTACGCCCGCCCCCAGCAATCCTTGCAAGAATGGCGTGATGAGCTTGAAGAAGCGTTGACCCACACCGGTTCTCATCTTTCTCTTTATCAATTGACATTAGAGAAAGGAACAGCATTCTACACACAGGCGCAGGCGGGGCGCCTACATCTGCCCGAAGAACAGTTGGCAGGAGATTTCTATGAACTAACACAGGAAATCATGGAAAAAGCAGGAATGCCTGCCTATGAAATCTCCAATCACGCACAACCAGGGGAAGCCTCACGCCATAACCTCATCTATTGGCGCAGCCATGATTACGGCGCTATCGGTCCCGGTGCCCATGGTCGCTTGCACATGGATCAAAAGCGATGGGCGACCAAAAATTTTCGTACGCCGGAACGCTGGCTTCAAAGTGTTCAGGAAATAGGAAATGGTCTGGAAGAAAAACTGGAAATCACCCCCCCCGAACAGCTCACCGAACTTTTGATGATGGGATTAAGATTGCGTGAGGGGATTGCTATTTCCCGTCTTGAAGCGCTGGCAGGGCAACCTTTCAGTCAGGCTCTCTCTAGCAGAAAACTTGATCTTTTGATCGCCGAAGGATATCTGGCTCTGGATAACTTCACCCTAAAAGCAACTGCCAAAGGTCAACTCTGCCTGAATACTGTATTGGGGCATTTACTTGTTTAAACACTTCACTCTGTCACTATTAACAACAGTAAAATTATATTATACTAACTTTGTTTACTTTGGCTTGATTTAACGTATAGAGGGGCTATGAGCAAAAAGAGATTGGCTTTATTCTCCAGATGTCACAAGCCCCATTAACAAATTGGTCAAAACTCTTTGTTGAACAAGGTCTTAAAGGTTTATGTTCCACCCATTATGAAGGCAGATGCCCTTCCAAGTTAACACCTTATGTTGACAAGAATAAGAGATCATGTTCAAAGAAATTGTATTTCTACGTTGTTTTGTTTACAAGGCTGGTTAGCAGAAGAATTTGGGGTGTTGATTGAACAAAGCTGGCTGAGCCGTTGGATTAAAAAAACTCCGTTGTTCTTACAAAAAGACCCGACTGATTCCCGGTAAAGCTCCTGATACTCAAGCTCAAGAAGATTTTGTCCAGGAAATTCTGGACATTGTGGAAGAAGCTCGGAAAGGAGAGGTGTGGTTTTTACAGACCCCGTCCAGCAACAAGAATGATTATGCGTGGCAATTCAAAGGAAAAGGGGGAACAAAAACCGTTCTGGCCAATACAGGACGAATATTATAGGCGGCTCTGACTCTTCCTTATCTTTTCAGACCACTGTTCTCCTGACAGAAGGGAGTTGTGGCAAGGAAGTCATGAAATCTTTTCTCAAACGGGTCAGACAAGATTACCCTCGTAGAGAAGGGGCTGTTTTCCTAAGCGTACAAGACAAAGAAAGATATCAAACGCGTTCAAATGTTGAACGCTTCTTTGGAAGAATCAAGAAAAACAAAAAGCTTGCTCTAAGATTCGATAAAATAGACCTTTCTTCTTTCGCTTCCTTTGACCTTGCTCTGCTTAAACGCTCAATGTAACCTACTTAATAGTGACAGGGCTGGTTGGCGTTATATTTTTACATTTGTGTAAGCTTCCGATCGAAAGTTTGTAAGAAGCCGAAGACGTCAGCCGTTATGACGGCAGGATCTTGGCCTATCTCTCTTGAACAAAAACAATACGTCTTGCTCTGTTTAGAGGATACGGCTTACCGCAACGAAGTCAAAGAGAAGGTCTTACAGAGAACGGATTTCGCTCTCAGCTTCACCGCAAGAAACTAAAGAAGAAGCCCATGCCCTTGAACACCCACCGCGCCAACGGCAAGGAATCTAAAATCCGTGCCCCCATGTAGAGCATATTTTTGCCCCCTAAAAAGAACGCATGGGACACTTTATACGCACCATTGGTCTGGACAGAGCGCCGATTAAAATCACCGCCAATCTCACTTACAATATTCAAAAGCGTGTCTTTGGGGGAAAACGAGCCACAATCACAGGATGAATTTGATTCCGTCGCAAAAATAATTTTAACGGCACCCGAAACCCTCATGAAATATCTGAGTTAATTCTTTTAGGAAAAAGATAATATAAAAAAATAGACTTAAATGTTAACCAAGCTAGTACTGTAAGGAAACCACCTGTAAAAAATGAAGTCATAAAACCCTTTAATCCCATCATAGGAATTAGAACTGCAAAAAAAGCAAAGCTAGGATCTATGAAAATTCTTTGAGTAGTTTCAAATTCAATATGTTCATTTTTTCCAAAAACAAGTTTATCTAGATATGATAAAGAGAAAATAAATAAAGCGATGATCAAAACGCTAAATTTTCCACATAATAAAAAAAGTTCGAAAAAGAAAGAAATAGTTATAGAACCAGCCGTTAAATCTCCTGAGAGAATTTTAGCGAATTGCTGATAAATTGTCATTTGATTGAACCCTAGAATCTTTTTTAGATATCCTAATAATGGTTCATTATTTTTATAATAAGCTGTTAGTTCTTTATTTCCAACAATCATAAAAGTATCCATCATTTCTCCTGTCAAAATTCTTCCTACAAGCCTTGCTATAAAAATAGAGAAAAAAGGATTCTTTTTATTGAGGTGTTTAATTTTATTAGTATGTTCTTCCAATTTTTCTTGTTCTTTTTTAGAAAAATCTATTTTAATTTTCCCGCTTTTAAAATAATCAGCACAATATTGAGAAAACAACCTATATTGACTATAATCTTTATTTTCAGAATAATCGGTTTTTGAAGTAGTATTTACTTGAGGGGAGACATAAAAATGTCTCATTGAGATATTGCTGTAATAGCCAATAAAAGCAATGGCAATTGCTGATAAAATCATTTTTTTATTTATAGGTTTTTGTATAATACTAAAAAAAGTTAATTCTACGCAAAATAATAAAATAGGCGTGCTTTTTAGAGAACCTATAATTAATAATAAGAAGATAAAGAAATGTAACATAATCATTATTAGAATAAAGTAGTTTTTTGATTGGTAGTAATATATGAGCAGATAAAAGCCTGCAAGAGGCATAACAATCTGTAGAAATTGCCTCATTATTGAAATGTAAAAAATAAAAGATTTATTATTTTGCATTATATTCCAATTATGAGATATAATTGCAGGATCTAAATGAGATTTTAGATAATAAAGCAAAGGCCAAGAAGTATCATTATAAAAAAACAAAAGAAAATAAAGGTAAGATATAATTAATAATAGAATGCCGAAAACTAAGGAATATTTCTTATCAATATAGATAATATTTTTGCATACATTAAAATAGCTAAATGTAATTTTTTTTGACAAGACAATGCCTAAAAATAATCCAATCTGTACGATCGTAAGCGCATAAAGAGGTTCATTATTTTTAGGAACAGGGAATGCATAACGAAAATCATAATTTGGTAGCAAATAATCTTCTAAGAATACATTGGGATAAAAAATAATAATTAAAAAACCTATTGAATACATCAATGAAAATGTAAGAATACTTAAATTCAAGATTGGAGATTCCCTCAAATTTCTTATTGAGTATATTATAAAGTAAAAACATAAAACCGTATTAGTTATTAATAGTATATTTTTCATTTACGAATTCCTGCGGGAAAGACAATTGATATACATGTAAAAAGATAATTTGTCAAAGAAAATTGTTGTTAGCTGTGTAGTCACGAGTTGTGATGATTTAGGCTAATACTCAATCGTTCTGCTTCATTTTAATAATAAATTCATAAGTCGTTAACCCCTTAAGAGTTTTGAGTCGTTTGGCAAAGTTATAGGCTTTTACAAAGTCAGAGAGATGCTGTTTGAAGTGCTGGTCTCGTAATAGTACTTTTTCACAGTGCTTCTTTGAGGGTTCGGGTCATGCGCTCGACCTGTCCGTTTATCCAGGGATGACTGACTCTCGTGAGACGATGCTCAATATAATATTCATGGCGGCTTTGTTCTGCAGAGGGGGAGATTCTATCGAAGCATTGCAGCCCCCGTTATCTATCTTTTGATAGACGTCTTGTAAATTCCTTGCATCGCTTTTTGAGTGTGTTTATATTGCCCTTGGAAGATTGATATTGGACATATGTCCTGTGAACTCGGTCAGGTTCGGAAGAAAGCAGCCGTAACAGTTTCCATACGGGTCAATATTCAATCTTCCACTCAGAAGAGATGCGCAACCTGATTCAGTTTTAAGAAAACACAGAATCAATTTAAACTCCTCTTATCCTGCATCAGAGAGGCTTTGTTTGGCAGAAGATGATAGACAACAATAAAAGAATAGTTCAAACAGGTAAAGTCGTCTAAACCCCTTATAACTCAAGCATTTTACGATAGACAAGCACGGATCAACATGTTATAAGGAGGGCTGGTCTTTTATGGCGGCAACACAGGTTCGAATCTCGTTGAGGACGTCACGTGCGAAAAAGACTGGATGATGGTTTAATCGAAAAGCACGTCATTGCCCCTGTGGCGGAATTGGTAGACGCGGCAGACTCAAAATCTGTTATTCGCAAGGATGTGGGAGTTCGAGTCTCCCCGGGGGCACCAATGATAATTGTACTGCAATATCTGGAGAATTAAGTATTATTTATCTGTCTTATAGAGTATTCTTTTCAAGAAAATAATGCTGTAGCTGTGTAAGCCTAAGTACATACTCTTTATAAGTTGTACGAGCTGTCCGCGCGCTGGCAGATTCAAAACGGGCTTTGAGAGACACTCAATCTCAAGCTGTCACAAAATAAACCACTTACAGATCACATTTTAATTTGATAAGGAATGACACCTATGGTGTCTATTCAACTCATCAACTATCCAAACTATAAATACCCCCTTCCCTTATATTAGACCACTACCTGTAAGTCCCTCTGTGTGTTGGTATAGATAGCGTATCATCCTGAAGAGAAATTATGGGACAAATACTACATAGGTGCGCCAGCACAAATTGATTTTTGCAACCATTTAGTAGACAGTTGGAAGCGAGATACTTTTGCTGACGCAAGAATGATTTTCAAATTGGGCTGGTGAAAGACAGTCCAAAGTTGAATGCCTTCTTTTTTGGTTATAAAAACCATAGACATATTGAAAAATATCCATTTTAGCCTCTTCAAGATTTTTGTAGCTCTTAAAATATACATGTTCTGTTTTCAAAGTATGAAAGAAACTTTTAGCGACAGCATTATCGTAAGTGTTACCCACATGCTCTGTACTCAACGAATGCCGTAAGCATCGGCTTGCATAGCTTATGTATTGAGCGCCCTTATCAGAACCCTTTGAGAGAACGCCTATGTTTGAGAGTCTGTTCTAAAGCACAAAGGACAAGATCGGTTCTCATATGGTCATCAACGGCAAGTCTCACGACTCTCCTTGAAAAAATATCGATCACAACAGCACAATAAATCCAACCAGATAGAGTGGAAATATAGGTAATGTCGCTGACCCAGACCTCATCGGGTCTCTTTCTTCTGAATTGCTGTTGTACAAGATCAGCCCCTACATAATCTGATATGTTCTAAAATTTCCTGCCCACGCCCATGTTTTATCAAACATTTTTTTGTGAAGTTTTTTACAAAAGGCTGTAGTCAGCAAATTACCTTTTCTTTTTAAAAGCCAAATTTCAGCCTGGGTTTTAATGTGATCAGGGATAAGGTTTTTTTGGTCATCCTGATTGAAAGGAGTTGCCCCTTCAGGATAAATGAATTTCATTTTGCATCCCAAATGCGCTGAGTATTTTTTTGCTCAAGTTCCCTGGCAATTTCCTTCATCTGATGCTCGATCTCTTCTCTGGATGTGTCCTGATTTTCAAGCCTCATTGAATGAGAGATATAAGCCATTTCTTCTTGCGCTTTTTTAAGAATTTGTTTTTTGAAGCGCTCTTCAAGGCTGTCTTCAGGAATAAACGCATAATAGAATTTACAATTCAGGACACGTGCCATTTCCTCAAGGGATTGCAGAGTGATTGTTCCTTCCACTTCATTTTTTTCCAAAATAGAAACATTCTGTTGTGTTTTTTGTATTCTTTTTCCTAATTGCTTGCTTGTCATTTTTAAGGCCATACGAATTGTTTTGATCCACCCTTGAGAAGGCATTTCTATTTTTATAATGTCAACATCGG
>BBVC01000114.1 GCA_001192655.1 Caedimonas varicaedens | reverse complement strand
AAAAATTATCCATAATATAACCATTTTAAAGGTTTTTAGCTATATTACCCTGCATGTTGCGTGTGATGATCTAAATCTCGATTTAACAAAAAGGGACGCAGATGTTGCTATCAGGCCTTATGATTCAACAGCAAGCGAATTAGAACAAGTTTTCCTTCACGAAAGAAAAGTACAATTATTTGCAAGTGAAACATACCTTGAAAAAGCGAGCGCCCTTGAAAAAGCTGAAGATTTAGACAACCATAAATTAATAGTTTTTGAACCATCTCACGCTATCATTCGAACGTCTACAAATCCTCACTGGATTTTAACAGTAGGATTGACGCCAGGAAATGTGAGAAAGCCTTTTATGGTACTGAGTTCAGCAGAATGTTTGGCTCAAGTTGCTGAAGCAGGACTGGGCGTTATTGCTTTATCTCATGACTCTTCATTAATTGAAAAGTATAACCTCACAAGAGTTCTACCCACAGTAGAAGAACCCCCTGTCAAAATGTGCTATGTTTATCCAAAATCACTTAGGAACCTGATTACAGTCAAGATTTTTGGCACCTATATAAAAGAAGCTTTTAAAAAATGATTCTTGACCATTTTCATGGCCAAGTCCATGACCTACCAAGAGATAAACACAGTTTAATAATTTTCACTTTCCTACCTTGCCAACATATCTATTTGAAATACAACAACTTAACTATATGGCAAAAACATCTAGATGGCAAGAGGGAAGGAAATATGATAAGAGAATATATCTTTGGCCTTGATCAAGCATTAATCAATACACGCTGAGCTTTTGATGAACCCAATTCCTCTTCAAAAAATTAAAATTACAGAGGCAGACAGCGGTATGCGGCTCGAGCGGTGGTTGAAGCATAAATTACCTCAAGAAAGCTATGGTAGCCTACAAAAACTGATTCGCACAGGGCAAATCAGAATTGACGGAAAACGCGTTAAAGCCAATGCTATTCTCCAGGAAGGTCAGGAAGTAAGGCTCCCTCCCCGCCCTTCCACAGATCGTCAAGTCATAATCAAACCTGCTATAGACCCGCAATGGATTCAGGAAATACAACAGGCTATTCTATATGAAGATTCCCACCTTATCATCCTCAACAAACCCGCGGGACTAGCTGTTCAGGGTGGAACGGGGACAAAAATCTCCCTGGATGAGCTTGTACGAGCGTTTCCTTTTTCTTGGGCTCAGGATTTAAGACTGACGCATCGCTTGGATAAAGATACAAGCGGAGTCTTGATCCTGGCAAAAACAGCCAGTGATGCAAGATGGATCACTGAACAGTTCAAACAAGGAAAAATTCAGAAAACCTACTGGGCACTTGTCGTAGGAAAGCCAAAAAAAACAACAGGCATCGTTGACCTTCCTCTGTCCAAACTTCCCACATCTTCTGGAGAGAAAATAAATATCGACCCCACTCATGGTGTAAAAGCTGTCACGCGCTATCACCTGAAAGCCCACAGCCAGGGGATCTCATGGATCGAGTTTTATCCCCAGACAGGACGCACTCATCAAATCCGTGTTCACAGCGCTTCTTTAGACTGTCCCGTTCTGGGTGATGGCAAATATGGCGGAAAGAAGGCACATCCTTTCCAACAAAGAACTCGTCTTCATCTCCATGCTTACAGTCTATGTGTCACTTTTCCAACGGGGGAAGAAAAAACTTTTATAGCTCCCCTTCCCGCCGATATGGAAAAAACTTTTGAACGCCTGGCTATCTCTTTTGACAAATTCCAAATGTAAGTGTCACTCTCTTATTTCGTTCGAGCTTTAAGATAACCCAACTTCACAAACCCTATAAAAGCTATTAAAAGAGTCACCGGAATAACTAATAATCCATAGACATAGGCATCGCTTTTGTAAACTGGTACACACCCTTTCATTGTGCCATCCCATACGCACGTCATCACAGTACCAATAACACTATGAAATACGTACCCAAAAGCCATAATGATCATATTTGTGATGGCTGTCACAAGATTAGCATACTTGGAGGGAGCATTCAGGATATTCAAATAGATGACAAGGATCTGATAGGCTGAAAATATTCCTAAACAAAACATGGAAAATTGTAAAACTCTCATGTCAAATTTCGCAAATATTACCAGCAGGAAAAGCCCCCCCATCCCTACGGCAGATACTAAAATAAGCTGATGATAGATTTTAAATTTCTCGGCAATAACGGGAAGTCCCAGGGCGCCCGCACCCATGCCCAGGTAAATTAGAGACGGTAAAAAAGCTGCGCTTGAGCGTTCTATTCCATAGACGACCTCGAAAAAACTCACAGACCACACATCGGCGAAACCTTCCAAAGCTCCCACCATCAATGCACCAAAAAGTGCCGTCAAAATTACTTTTTTATTGGTGAGAACTTCCTTGAGCTCTTTCTTCACAGATCCGTGATTTACGAGATGGCTGTCTATTTTTGGCACCAATACGAAGATAAGAGACGCAAGAATGACGCCTGCAATGACAAAATACTCTAAAACCTGTTCCCAGGACGTTACTTCAATAAGATCATGAACAGGCCTTCCCCCATAAATAGCACCCACGAGTCCAAAAGTGACAGAAACACCTAAAAGCCTCGAAAACCACCTTTCAGGAAAATAAAGTCGGATAACATTAAAAACTCCCAAAATAGCGCCCGATGAGCCAGCCCCCACTAAAAATCGTCCTAAAATAGCGCAATTCCAACAATCTCCTATAATTAAAGGAAGCAACCCAAGGATACTGATCAGGATACTAAGAGAAATAACTTTTTTTGGACCTATGCGATCAAGCAATAACCCGATGGGAATATGCATCACAGCATATCCCAGGTAATAGGCTCCTGAGAAAGCACCAAACTGGTACGCATGCAGATGATATTTCTCAAGGATGCCTTGCATCATAATACTGGGAGAAACACGCAAGACATATTGAAAAATATAAAAAAATGTCGCTAAAAACCAAACTACCCAAGGCAAAAAACGTTTGACTGAACTCATGTCAACCTCAATTTAAAAATTGTGAGAATAATATAATGAAAATAAAAAGACAGGGAAAAATATATTAGCAGCTGCAGCCGCTAAGTCGCAGAATATCGAGATTGAAATATTGGACACATGAAGTCATCATGTGACTATTCTATACAAGATTATTTTTTTTACAAGATTTTTCTGACAATCAATTCAATAAAGCTTAAATCATACCCAAAGGATTTCAAAAGCTGGGTAGGCGGACAAGTAGTGAGTCCCGTGCAGCGTACGTAAAGTACGTGAGCAGGACGGGATTTCCGAAGAGAAATCTCGAAGTCTAACGACTCCAGATTTTGAAAGGCGAAGAGTATATCAATGATCTGTCGGCTCAGACTGAAGATCTTCTTTCGCCGATGATGCCCAGGGAACAGGCATTCCAATCTCAAATTTTCCTTTTTTTCCACTAAAGAGTCCCGGGCTTTCCTGGTCTCCCCCCTGTTTGGGAAAGTCTATAGGCTTATAATGCCCACAACCTGTTAATGTCAGAGGAGATAATATCACGGACAGAAAGACAAAAAAGTGTTTCATGTTTTCCTTTTAGAATTTTACCCGCGCTCCAAATATGGCGGCCAGGATACGCTTGAATCCATATCCATCGGCTTGGATTTGGGCTATTTGCCCAAAAGGTTTGCGTCGTAATTCGTGATTTTGTACACCCGCAAAAACCTCTGTCGCTGCCTGGTCAATATTTTGAACAAGATAGGCACCATAGATTTTGATTTTCTCGCTATTATCCTCTGTAAAAGTCGTTGATGTAAAATTTGAAGGATTCGTTGTGGTCGTGCTGTCAAACAAAGCTCGACCTTCAGCATAGGTTACTGCAAAACAGGTATCTCCCCATGAGAAGAATTTATGCTGATAGCCCGCTTTTGCAGTCCAGGCCGTTCCTGTTTTTCGATGAGGATCATTATAAACTTTTGCCGCCGCCGATCCCCCAATACTGATCCCAATAGGGAATAAGAGAAAGACAGACCCACCATATTGATGATTTCCCTTGCGAACGGTTTGAGTCCCGGAATTACCTGGATAGGTACTAAAAGGTACATTGGCATACCCCAAAGCTCCGACAACCTTGGTTTTCCACCATTCTCCTGCATAGCGTGCTGCATACTCGGTCATATCACGCGTTGCGTGACTTGCAGAAAAGGTAAGCCCATAAAAATCAGGGGTATCATAACGCACGCGATCCACCCGGCGCGGACCAAGAATATCAGACCATACTGTCCCCACAGCCCGATCACGATCAGCGCTGTTTGATCCACCTTGAGTCGCTCCAGGAACAGGCGCCAATGCCGTAGGAGATACCGTCCCGCGAATAAACCTTACGCCCCCTGCAAAACTTCCCAAGTCACCTCCCTCGCTCAGAACATTTGTTCCGGTCAAATCAAGATCTGTCACTTGATCTGTCGCTGTTTTTCCTTGCCCAAGAGAAAGTTTTCCAAACTTTGCATGATTAAAGTAGACTTCAATAATTCGTTTGGTAAACGTCACGCTTGAAGCCTGATCACTGTTCTGTCCCACGTCAATAGAGTCGCTTGAGTTGGACTTTAATGCCATCTCAATGGTCGAACCGACATCAAGCGATGGGGTAACCTTGGCCTGTGCGCCAAGATTAATACGAGAAGCAGATTCATTCACATCCACATGCTTCCACTCTGCATTCCGCCCGTTATCGTAATAGGCCATACCACGGCTGACCCATCCTGAGATCGTCAATTTTGCCTTATCGTTTCCGCTTTGAACCATTTTAATCGGTGTTTGATCTGTTTTGGTGACCTTTTCCTTATATTCGATCTCCGCCTCTTTCTTTTGTAAGGCATTGACCTTGTCATTCAAGGCAGTAATTTGTTGTTTCAACATTTGGATTTCGCTATGATGAGAAGAGTGATGAGCTGTTTCTGCTATTCCATCAACACCCCCCACAGCCACGCAAAGTGTTGTTCCCAGCCATATTTTTTTTAACATGATGAATTCCCTGTTGCTTTTAACTGAGATTAAGCACCCCTTATTTTTGAGAAAGTTTAGGATAAAAAAATACCAAATTAAAAAGAATTTAATTAAAAAATATTTTATGTTTTAACTGTTGCACGATAAACACACAATGCCTCTTAACAAAAATAAGGATCAGAATGATTGTATTGCCCTAGAAGTATGATGGATATCATTTTATTATCTACCAAAAACTTGACTAATAGTATAAAAATCTGATAGGTCTCTGAGATGATTTGCATATTCATCATAATATAAAGGAATTTTATTAATGAATTTGGAATGGGATCGTCTCAAGGTTTTTTATTATAGCTGAAATTGAGCTGGCACAAAATCAAATGTCGGGCATTGCAGAAAAGATCTCAGGAGAATTGGTGATCACAACAACGCATGCTTACGCGTCAGCTGTTCTTTTCCAGCATATAAAGGGCTTCATCGAGCTTTACCCCCAGATTCATAATATTACGCTTTCCTGTGATGATTATGAACCCTGATTTAACAAAAAGGGAAGCAGATGTTGCTATTACTACCTTTGATCCGGATGCTACGGAATTAGAACAAATTTTCCTTCATGAAAGAAAATTACAATTATTCGCAAGTCAAAGATATCTGGATAAAATGGGATTACCCCAAAGAGCAGAGGATTTAGAAAGTCATAAAATCATCTTATTCGATACGCGATCTATGCCCATAACAAACAAGCTAAATAAAGATTAGTTATTAACTATAGGGATGCCAACAGCACAGTCCAGGAAATCTTTCATGCGTCTCAACTCTTTGGATTGCCTGTGCCAATCTGCGGAAGCAGGTTTGGGTATTATCACCCTATCCGACGATTCTTCATTCATAGAACGATTCAAACTTATACAGGTACTTCCAAATGTTGAGGATGATTTTCTCTACCACAAGCAAGTCAACAGTGGCGGAGGGGATGGGATTCGAACCCACGATACGCTATTAACGTATACACGATTTCCAATCGTGCGCCTTCAACCGCTCGGCCACCCCTCCTGAATCTTTTCTGATCTAACCGACCCCTGCCCTTATGTCAATGCTGTTCTGGTCTCAAACTTTAAGAAGGCGGACAAGCGGTGAGTTTCACACAGCGTACATTAACTCACCGAGCCCACAGTTGAAAGTTATTCCGCAGGCTTCTTCTCTTCTTCTGCAACAGGTGTTGTTTCTTCGGCTGATGTCGCGAGTTCTTCTACAGGAGATGCTGCTTCTTCAGAAGAAGATACTTCTTCCACAGGAGTTTCTGTTTTCTCTTCCGCTGGCGCTTCTGCTTCAACTATTTCAGAAGCTTTTTTAGCCTCTTCAGCAGCAGCCCGTTTTGCTTCTTCAGCCGCCTGTTTGACTTCTTCAGCAGCCTTTTTCTCTGCTTCAACCGCGGCAGTTTGTTCTTTCAGTCGTTCCTGAGCTTTTTTCTTGGGTTGAGCTTTTTGCGGGTTATTTGCAGCTGTAGGCATAGGGATTAATTTTCGATCGCCAAAAAAACGTGCTAAACGATCCGTGGGTTCAGCCCCGACTCCCAGCCAGTATTGGATGCGTTCTTCATTCAGGCGAAGACGATCAGGATGGTCCGACGCTAGCATGGGATTGTACGTCCCTACTTTTTCAATATAGCGTCCATCTCTCGGACTACGCACATTAGCAACAACAACGCGATAAAAGGGACGCTTTTTTGCACCACCACGGGCCAATCTGATTTTTAAAGACATTTTTTACTCCTGAGCTAAAAATTTAAACAATTTATTATCTTCCCAAAAGGCCACGCAGCCCCTGGCGTTTTAATCCTTTCTCCCCCAGCTTATTCATGCGCTTCATCATATCCTGCATATCCTGAAACTGTTTGAGGAGACGGTTGACATCGGTCACAGTCGTTCCTGATCCCGTTGCTATTCTCTTGCGCCGAGAACCATTCAGAACCTTGGGGTTCTTGCGTTCTACCTGCGTCATGGAATTGATAACAGCAAGCTGACGAGAAATCATTTTCTCATCTATACCCGCTTGCTGAATTTGATTTTTATATTTATTAATGCCCGGCAGCATTCCCATTAATCCGCCCAATCCACCCATTTTAGTGACTTGCCGAAGTTGATTGGCCAGATCGTTCATATCGAATTGACCCTTGCCCATTTTTTGTGCGAGCTTTTCAGCTTCTTCACGATCAATGGTTTCAGCCGCTTTTTCAACCAGAGTTAGCACATCTCCCATATCGAGGATACGGCTTGCGATACGGTCGGGATGGAATTCCTCTATTTGCTCAATGCGTTCTCCCATACCCATAAGCTTGACAGGACATCCGGTGATATGGCGGACAGATAAGGCAGCTCCTCCTCGCGCATCACCATCTACACGGGTTAACACAACACCGGTCAACCCGACACGCTCATGAAAAGTTTTTGCGACATTTGCCGCATCTTGTCCCGTCATCGCATCAGCCACGAACAAGGTTTCCGTCGGTTTCAGAACATTCCGCAACTGAACCAGCTCTTCCATCAACGCATCATCGATGTGCAGTCGACCCGCAGTATCAACCATGAAAACGTCATAACCTTCCAGACGGGCTTTCTCATACCCGCGCTTGACGATTTCCAGAGGCTTTTCATGATCAATGATAGGTAAGGTATCTACATGAGCTTCTTGCCCCAGGATTTTTAACTGTTCCCGTGCGGCAGGACGATAGACGTCGACTGACGCCATTAAAACTTTTTTACGCTTTTTTGTAGAAAGAAGACGAGCAATCTTGGCTGTAGAGGTTGTTTTTCCGGAACCCTGAAGTCCCACAATCATCATCGTGACAGGGGGTGTTGCCAAAAGGTTAATCTCAGCTCCTTCCCCCCCCAAGGTCGCAACCATCTGATCATAAACAATCTTCACAACCATCTGGCCAGGCGTAATACTCTTTAATACTTCCTGTCCAATGGCTCTTTCCTTCACATGAGTAATGAAGTCTTTCACCACAGGCAAGGCAACGTCCGCTTCAAGCAAAGCTACCCGCACTTCACGAAGAGCTGTCTCGACATCGGCTTCTGTCAGGGCACCGCGCTTACGCAAGCGGTCAAAAATATCCCCTAATCGATTGCCTAAACTTGAAAACATGCTGTTCCTTTTTCACAACGTCAAAAACGTCAGTGGGCGAAACTCGCTAACTGACGTGATAATTTTAAGGAAGGTATCTTATTTTTCCAGAAGAAGCAAGGAGAAATGGCGTGCATCTCTTTTGCCCCAGCCCAGTTTTTTACAGACGTATAGACATCCCCTGTCGGGCAGCAAAACAGTCTGCCCATTCAGCCCGGGCTTCGCGCTCGATCATCTCAAGGACAGCATCGGTATGCCCGGGATCATGATGGAAAAGAGCAAGCTTTTTGGCGTCCGCCAACCGTGCAAGTCTGACGCCTTCCTGCCATGTAGAATGTCCCCACCCCGTTTTATGAGCGAATTCCTTTTCCGTATAGGTTGTGTCATAGATCACTAAATCCGCTTGCTGCATGAGCGCCAAGACCTGAGAGTCCGTATGTCCTGGTACATGCTCAGTATCTGTGACATAGCTGATAACCTTTTCCTGATACTCAAGACGATAGCCTGTAGCTTCTCCGGGATGATTTAAGGCGGCAGAGGTGACACGGATATGCGGGTTCAAGGAAAAAGAAGTTCCCACCAAGTAATCCTTCAGCTTGATGCGTGCTTCCGTAATATCAAAGGAGACAGGAAAAAAGGGTGGAGAAAAAAGATGATGCCTCAAAAAGTCTCCCAACTGTCCAGGATGACTTGTTTTGCAAGCATAATGAACAGTCAATGCAAAATCCTGGTCCCAAATGGAAGAAAAGAAAGGAAACCCAATAATATGATCGAAATGAAAATGAGTCAGCAGAAGGTCAGCTTTCCTGATTTTTTGCTTTTCAATCCAGACGCCCAAATCATATAAACCTGTTCCAGCATCAAAAATAATAAGAGCGTCATCACATTGTACGCTGACGCAACTGGTATGCCCTCCATACTTGACATGCTGAAGGGAAGAGCACGCCGTGGAGCCCCTCACTCCCCAAAAAGTAACCTCTATTGCCATACTCTATGCCTCATGAATTCTGTGTGGAAATGTGGAAATGATGCTTTGTCCACTTGTTTTAATCCTGAAACTTCTTGAATATATGTTGTCTTCATATTTATGAATCGATTATAAAGAAATTTAACATAATTTTAAATTCTATTAATCAATCTATCTCTATAATCTTTCTTAAAAATATAAGTTAACAACAATAATATAGCTAAAA
>BBVC01000113.1 GCA_001192655.1 Caedimonas varicaedens | reverse complement strand
TTTTAGCTATATGATGCTCTTTTTGGCGCTGTAAGTCAGTTCGGAGGAGATGTGTCAAAATTAGGTGAAGCTGTTTCCAAAGTTCCTAACCCGGAAGTAGCCGCTGCAGGAGCGGTTGGTCAAAGTTTAGGAAGCATGGTGGGGAGTGTAGGGCAACTCGTACGTCACAGTACTTGCAAAAATATGTCTTTCATTATTATAAATGACAAAGGACGCGTACAAGTAACGACAAGAGGCCTATAATATAAGATTTTTCAAAAATTGCAGTATACCCCCCCCTTTCGAGGGGGGGATTTTAAAAACTGATGGGTAGTGTGAGCTAATTTTAATAAAAAAATATTTAGGGAAGTTATCATTGATCCTATCGAGCATCAACAAGGCAATTTTGTTCCATGTCTCCTTAAAAAAATCCATGATCGCCCTCTTAAAATCTCGAGCTGATGCAAAATAGCAATTATTTCGTACATGTTCATTCATCACCTTCCATAATAGCTCAATAGAGTTGAGATTGGGACTATAAGGGGGCAAATAGTGTAAAATTATGCCGTATTTCTCGGCAGCTTTCAGAGTTTCCTTGCTTGTATTATACGACTCCTGATCCAGGATCAGTTGAATTTTAGGGGGCTTTTGGGTATTTTTGACGCAGTTTTTTGAAATGTTCTTCCATCGTAGAACTATCAAAAGTTTCATAAGACCCAATGGTGACCTTCATGGTCTCTAAGCTCACAGAACCCAATAAGTTTATGCATGTGCGTGAGGCAGTCGTATCAATAGACTTGTCTGTGCCTTTGCGAATCCATCCCCAGGTAATTTTTGTCGCCATAGTGGAATGAACGCCATCTCCAAATTCAATAGGCTCGTTTTCGGGAAGGGTATTCAACAAAGTCTCATAATTAAGTAGCCTGTTCTATAGATATCACTGACCTTCGTATACGTATGAATCTCTAAATGCTTAACAAAAGCTATGGTTTGCTCTTCGGTTAAACGGCTTTGTGAACCGCCATTTTCTGGTTTGAGCTTTTGACTGTTTGCTAAATCTTTTAAATGATCATGAACTGTTTCAGGACATATCCGCAAAGCTTGGGAAATATCAACCTGTGTCCAGCCTTCGCTATAAAGAAGAATGAACTTAATCCGATCAGCAATCCGACGATCCCGTTCCTTCTTGTGACGGGATTCAAGTTCCTTTTTTTGATTGGCTGTCAATTCTATCTGCATCTTTCACTTATCGCAAAAAAGAGCCAAAGTGTCTAAAATTTTTCACTGTCGAGATGTATATCGGCGACGTCCATATATGTCGGCTAAGAAGAAAATTTGATTAACTTTTTCTTTATTATGTTCATGGTCTTCACTTCAGGAAAAAACTGTATTAGAGTTCATCACGTTGCGCCCGTAGCTCAGCAGGATAGAGCACAGGATTCCTAATCCTGGGGTCGTGGGTTCGAATCCCGCCGGGCGCACCAATGTTTTTACATTTAAAATATTTATTTTCAAATAGTTATACTAATATTTATTAATCCTACCGAATTACACTTATTGACACCTAATCCTTTTTTTTGCTAACACTGTGCTAACATGACTCGATAGTTAAAGAGGATATTGATAATGCCTAGAATTACTAAAAGACTCGTAGATAACAGTTTTCCAAAAGAAAAAGAGTACACCGTTTGGGACAATGAAATAAAAGGTTTTGGTTGCCGAATTCTACCAACAGGATATAAGACTTACGTCTTTTATTATAGATCTCCTGTAACACGTAAATCCTCATATATTAAAATAGGAGTTCATGGTAATTATACGCCCGATATGGCGAGGGATAGAGCTAAACAATTAACCGCTGAGATTGCTCGTAATATTGATCCCAAAGAACAAAAAAGAGTAGAAATTTTAGAAGAGCAAACACTGATTCGTTTTGATATCTTCTGGGAAATTTTCACTAAAAAATATATTCATGAAAATCATAAACCTTTAACAATTAAAAATGATCAATACAGAATTAAAAATCACATTTTACCTTTTTTTAAAGAAAAATTAATTGGTGATATTAATCAAAAGGACATTTTAGCTTTTAAAGATTCTTTATTGCATATTAAAAATACTTTTACAAAATGCTCAAGGTTGCTAAGTGTTGCGTTTAATCAAGCAGAGTTATGGGGATATCGACCTAAAGGAAGCAATCCATGCGTTGGTGTGCCGAAAGTACTTGAAAAAAAGATGGAGAATTATTTAACAGATGAACAATTGAAAAGACTGGAAAATATTCTTACTGAACGTTCTCAAGTTGGTTTAGCGTCTCCTTATACATTGTCAGCGTTTCGTCTTATTATTTATACAGGATGCCGCTTAGGAGAAGTTTTAACGTTAAAATGGGAAGATGTTGATTTAAGAAATAGTTGTCTGAGATTAAAAGATAGCAAGACAGGCAAGCGTGTTATTCCTCTCAATGATATTGCCAAAAAGATTATTATGAATGTTGAAAAACAAAATGAGAATCAATATGTTTTTTGTGGCAATATTCCAGGCACTCATCTCGTTGCCATTCAGAAAACTTGGCAACGGATTCGTAAAAAAGCAGGAATACCTCACATAAGAATCCACGATTTAAGACATAGCTTTGCTTCTTTTGCTATCAATAATGGTGGATTGGATTTGATTGAAGTACAAAAACTCTTAGGTCATAAAGATATAGCTAAAA
>BBVC01000112.1 GCA_001192655.1 Caedimonas varicaedens | reverse complement strand
TGCCGTCTGGAAACCATGTCCTGGGTGGAACAGGACGGCGTCACGGTAGAAAAGAAAGTGGAGGGCTGGGTTATTGGAGAAGATGGTCGTCCCGGTCTTCGGGGAGAAGTCGTGGACAGATCGGGAGAGGCGGTCAGGGATACCCTTCTGGCGGGAATGCTCTCGGGTCTGAGCGGATTTTTAAAACAGGAAGCCACCTCCAGTGTGTATCCTGTCTCTCCTTTTGGACAAACCAATGCCCTCAAGGGAAAACAGGCGTTGGGGGGAGCTGCCAGTACCGGTGCGGGAAATGCCCTGGACAAACTGGCGGAATTTTCCATTAAACGCGCAGAACAAATGCAGCCCGTGATTCTCATTGCTTCAGGACGTGTGGTGGATGTGGTCTTTAAATCAGGCGTGGATCTGCGTCCTGAAGCCGCCACCCCCTCTCTGACTCTCATGGATGCTCAACACAAGGAACAAAAACATGACAAGGATTTTTAAAGCCGTGTTCAGAACACACAATCAACACGACAAAAAGATGACCCTTTTAACGGCGTCTCATGTGTTTGTAAAGAAAAAGGCCACATTTTTTCCTGCCAGCACTGCCTGTTTCTCCGTCAGCCTTCTTTTTCTCTGCGCCCTTTTTCTGTCTTCTTGCGGGAGCTACAGCGGGAGTTTTGATTGCCCTATCGGTAAAGGGCTTCACTGTGCATCGTTGAGTGAGGTCAATGACAAGATTGATCATAACCGTCTCAATGTGTCCTTTCCCTCTGAATCTCTCTCTGACGCAACTCCATCTTCGTGTCAGAATTGTCGCAAAATCTGGTGGCGCTCCGATCTGACGCCGTCCCGTCTTCACCACCGGAAGGGGCGTTAACATGTCTTTTCTGGGCAAACTCTCCCTTCTGTTTGGAGAACAAGAGCAATCTGAGGAGGACACTCCTCTCAAGACGTGGTTGAAGATTCCCCGTCTTCATACGCTTTTGCCCTATGAGAGCTATTGCCCCCAGACCCAGCTCTTTTTTAATCGTCATGCCACGGGTTTTGTGCTGGAGGGCAGTCCTCTGGTGGGTGCCAGTCTTAAAGATCAGGGACAGATGGCGGATTTCTTTCGTCAGGAAGATCATCTGTCCGAGGGAACCTCCTTGCAATTTTTGCTCTGGGCGAGTCCCCGCATTCGCCCTTTCTTTGACGCCTGGCGTCAATTCAAGGAAGGAGACGTCTTTTGCAAGCTGGCAGGGCGGCGAGTTGCTTTCCTGGAAGAAAAAGCCTTTGCCGATCCTTTAGGGCATCTGGTGCGGGATTTTAAGGTCATTATTTCCTATACGATTCCCGGACTCAACAAAGAGATCGCCCATCTGGAAAACCTCATGGGTATCCGCCGCTCTCTTCAGGGCGCCCTTGCCATGATCGGCATGCCCACACAGAGTATGGATGCCAAAACCCTGCTGAACCGCGTCAGTGAAATTCTCAACAGACAAACCACCACCCTTGCCGAGGATCGGGACTGGAATCAGTATGAACCTTTGTCCAACCAGATTTTAGCCCCCGATCAGTCCTGGCAGGTGGAAGGGGATAAAACCCTCCTGAACGGGGGAGACTGGATGACCCAGTCGTGGGTTCCGGCCAAGTCTCCCAAAGAGTGGGCATTGCCCCATATGGACAGATTTTTAGGCCACGTGCTGGACGTCCATCAATCCATCCCCTGTCCCTATCTCTTGCATTACGGTTTGTTTGTGGAACCTCATCAGGGGCGTAAAAAAGGCAAGGTGAACGCCCGCAGGGAATCTCTGGAAAACAGCCTTAAAAACCGCATGACCAAGTGGATGCCGGGACTGGAAGAGCAATATCAGGAATGCGGCGAGGCCGCCTCTCAGCTTCAGCGGGGCGAGCGGTCTATTCTGTCGTCTCTCAGCGTCACCGCTTTTTGCAAACCGGAACAAAAGTCCTGGGTGGATCAAAGCTTGAGGCGTATCTGGACATCTATGGGATGGGATTTTAAACCCGCCTTGCATGATCATCTGGGCGTGTTGCTGTCCAGCTTGCCCATGATGTGGACGTTGGGAGAAAAAAGACGATGGGAACAGGGGGGATTTACCAAAGAGGTGTATGGCTGTGCCACGGCGTTGCAGCAATTGGGCAAAGCCAAGCGCACCATTACGCGGGAATCCCAGAATATGCTGCCCGTCATCGGGGAATGGAAAGGACAAACCACCCCGGGGATGATTTTTGTGGGACGGCGAGGACAACCCTTCTTCTGGAGCCCCTTCGGCAAAGCCCTGGTGCAAAGCGAGGATATGCAAACCAACCACGATTACAACCTCTGCATTGCCGGCACTATGGGATCGGGCAAGTCCGTGTTCATGAATGAACTCATGACCAATATTCTCAGTTTGGGCGGTCGGGTGATTGTTCTGGACAAGGGACGTTCCTTCAAGAACGCCTGTCTTCTTCTGGGAGGACAGCATGTGGAATTTACCATCAATACGCCCTTGTCCCTCAATCCCTTCACCCATATTCCCGAAGGAAACCGCAAGGATTCTGTGCGGGATGACGTCTCTGACCGCAAGGAAATGCTGGCGCTCTTAAATCCCCTGATTCAAATGATGGCCTCCCCCCTGATCGGTACCACCGATGCCCAGGATAACCACATTGCCAAAGCCATTCAGGGCGTATGGGAGCAGAAAAAGAATCACGCCACTCTGGAAGATGTGGCAAGGTTTCTCTCCTCCCATGAGGACAAGGAAGCGCGAGATGTGGGGCATTTGCTTCATCAGTTTACCCGTGCGGGAGATTACGGCTGTTTTTTTAATGAACCCGCCAACGTGGATCTTTCTAACCGCTTGGTGGTCATTGAAACGGACGATCTTCGTAATCATGCCAAGCTCTTGCCCGTGATTATTCAGATGCTCATGATTCAGATCAATCAGATGATTGCCAAAACCGACCGTGCCAAGCCCTTTATCATCATGATCGATGAAGCGTGGGAGCTTCTCAAGGGCAAGAAGACCGGCAGTTTTATTGAACAAGCCTCACGGACGGTGCGTAAATA
>BBVC01000111.1 GCA_001192655.1 Caedimonas varicaedens | reverse complement strand
CTTGCGCTTGTCGCCTCTTTCACGGGAGTCGTGGGACTCTTCTCCTGTTGTCCTGACACGTGAACATCCAGAATCCGGGACGCGATCCTTTCTAAAAGATTTTAAGCTATTTCACCAGGCGCTTTATAAAGCGTTTTGCAGGGGATGCGGAGGGTACAAGACCATGGCTGTGATTGATCTTCTTTTTCATTGGGGTGTTTTTACACTTGGACTGTTCGTTCTCTTGTTCCCTCTTTGTTTGTTTTACCTGAAAGGATGAATCACCGTATGGGTACTTTTTGCATCCACAATACTGCCCCCATCAGCAGACAACACATAAAGGAAAAGTTAAAGACCTTTTTACTCGAGAATTCCAGTATTTCAAAAAGGAAGGAAGAGTCTCCCTTCATATTTTTGAATGCATTGACGGTGCCAAAAATGCATCTGCCTATGAAGGCGATGACACAAACAACGGCAAGAAGCTTGAGCAAGAGTAAAAGAAGATCTTCGAAGGGGTCGCCTTTAGGTTTGATGAAAGGCGCAAAAGAGGAATTTTCCGCTTTGCTGCTGATTGAGAAAAAAACAGAGACGATCCATAGCCATATTTTGTTTTTCATACGGTTTTTCCTGCAACGCACCCTTGCAAAAAAGTTTTTTAGAGCATGGCAGAAATTTTTCTTACCGAAAAGAGCGATTTCTACGAAGGTGTTCGGGTGTCTTTTTCTGGCTTTTTCCCTCTTGGTTTTCCAACCCCTTCACGCCAAATGCGTGGGAAGGTTTGTCAACCCTGTGACGGATATCTGCTGGAAATGCCTTTTTCCCATCAAAATTGCGGGTTTCACCATCGCTAAAGGCGGGGCTGATCCTGAAAGCGTGAACAAGCTCCTCTGCACGTGTGGCAAGCCCATTCCCCGCGTGGGGATTCCCGTGTCGTTTTGGGAACCTGCACGGCTCGTGGATGTCACAAGGACACCTTACTGCCTGGTGAACATGGGCGGAATTTCTGTGGCGAAGACCGGCACACGGGGATGGGGCGATATTGAAGAAGACCCCGACACGGTCACGAAGAAAAGCTTTTATCAGGTGCATTGGTATACTTATCCCGTTGTGTACTGGCTGGAGCTTCTGATCGACTTTGTGTGTCTGGAAACCCTGTCCATTGATCTGGCCTATGTCACCGAACTGGATCCCCTGTGGAACGATGATGAAAAGAACAGCATTTTGAATCCTGAAGCGCTTTTGTTTGGCAACGTCATTGCCCAGGCGGCCTGTGCCGCCGATTGCATCGCCGCTACCGCCAATCTTCCCCTGGATCCCCTGTTCTGGTGCGGAGGCTGTCAGGGGAGTTTGTATCCTTTTACGGGAACGGTAGATCATCATACGGGAGGCGTGCAGGCCAGTTTGCTCATCGTCCAAAAGATGATTGCCCGTCTTCACCGAGAAGGCCTCTTGTGGGGCTATATGGGAGAAGCGGGGTTGTGCGGCAAATACTTCATGCCCTTTATCTGCAAGTCCCAATATCGCACCCAGATGACCTATCCCGTTTCCAACACGAAGAATTGCCATCCTTTGGGACATACGGAAATCTTCTGGGGAGCGGGCAAAGAGTTTCCCTACAAGGGATCGGATTTTGGATACCTGATCTGGAGGAAAAGAGATTGTTGTCTGCTTTGATAAACCATTGAAAGAAAAGGAAAAGAAAATGAAAACAACTTTAAAAACTCTGACTGCTTTGGGTCTCATCTGTTCTGCACTGAATATCGTGCAAGCCGAAGACGCTGTAAAGAAGCCTGATTGCGGGAATGTCGCCCAAGATACTTTTGGTAAATGCGCTCAACAATCTGGAGAAAATGAAAAGAAAGCAGGAATATCACAACGTGCCTTTCAAACGGGACTGGAGAATCTTAAAGGCCTCCCTGAAGATATGCATTCTGATGTCAAATCTAAAGTTGATATTCCTTTAACAAAAGCAGAACGGGAACGTCGTGATGTCATGTTGGGTCATCTTGTTTCTACAGCACAAAAATATTTAACCGATGCAGAAAATGAACAAATGCGTCAACTCATTGGAAAAGGTTGGAGTCGCAAGAGTTTGAAAGATCAAAAGGCGCGGAAGTCTTAACGTTCTCGTTCTTTAGGGAGATTATTCATCATGCTTAAAATATCCATCTACAAATCCTGCTGCAAAATGAAAGATACTACGTTGCGAGTCAAGAAAGATTTATAAAAATGTTTAATCCAGCATGCACTCTTAAATGCTTTAAACAATCAAAAATCAAGCCACCTCGTGGTTTATCACGAAGTGGTTTGATCAGGATTTTATTCAAGGCAATGATGCCAAGAAAATATGTTCAATGTTTTAACCAGCCTTGCAAACACTGGATATCCCTTGAAGGGTTCCTAAGATACTACTCGGTTATAAAACATAAAGGGAAAGGGACAAAATCTTTCTTACTGGCGTCAAGCCTAAGGAATCATTCATGTTCACCTTTCCCCACCATCAACCCTAAGCTTATCAAATTGATGGCTTAACTCAACGTACAAGGAATCATCCTGTGTTTCTCAAATCTTATCTGACTTTCGCTTTTTTCCTGCTTCTCACGTCCTCTGTCTTTCCAGGGCAGCAGGAAGAGATGGACAAGGCCATGAAGCTCTACGGTGATGATGCCCGCACTCTCATGGATAAGGCGGACGATGCTTTGACAGAAGGAATCCCCGAAGTTGAGGATTACTTCAACCATCCAGGCGAGATCAAAAAGCCCGTGGAATCGTTCTTTGGTTTTGGAGAAAGACGGATACCGGAACCTGTGCTTAATGCGTCAAAAAGCTGCGGGAGTTGTCGGATGCGCTCTCTTCGTACGTTAGCACAAGATAGGAAGGACAAGAACGCATCCTATGGAAAGAGTGCAACAAAAGATGCGTCTGTGCAAGAGCAAAAAATCATGAAGTCTCTGCCATCTCGGACATCTGCCTTGACATCCCCCACTGTTTCCAAAGAGCTTTTGGTCTTTGTCTCTCTGGGCATGCCGGAGGCCAGTTTAAAACAACTGGCCATGGAAGCAGAAAAAACAACCGAAGGTCAGCGTAAGCTAAAAGCCCGTCTGGTCATTCGGGGACTTTTGGACAACAGCTTTAAAACGACCCTGACGCGCCTGCAGGAACTCAAGATTTCCGTGGACATTGATCCCACCCTGTTTGACCTTTTTGAGGTGGAACGGGTTCCCACCTTTATCCGCTGCAGGGTGACATCTGAAGGCGCCATCAAAGAAGGGCATGACCGTCTGGCAGGGAACATCTTTCTTCGTGATGCCCGGGAGAAATTGACCCGGCAGGGAGAATTGATATGAGCAAGAGTGTTTTGTTCGTCAAGCGGGGGTGCAAGATGGCTTGTCTTTTATCTCTGGCGTTTTGTTCTTCTTCTGAGGCCTCTTCCCCGCCAAAGGTTTCGTTTGCTCTCCTGGAGAAGATTGCCCGGCAAGAGCGTGTTCCTGTGAATCTGCTCAAGAGTGTGACGTACGTGGAGAGCGGGTTTCATCCGTGGACGCTGAATGTTCAGGGACGACCCCATTTCTTTGCCACACGGCAAGAAGCCGAACAACATCTGGACAAAATCGTCAAGAAGGGCGTGACCCATATCGACATCGGATGCGCCCAGATCAACTGGTTCTGGCACGGTAAGAAGTTTAAAAGTCCTCAAGATTTCCTGTCGCCTGAAACCTCTTTACGTTATGCAGCCCGTCTCTTGCGCCATCACAGCCAGACGACGCGATCCTGGATGAAAGCCGCGCTGCTGTATCATTCAGGAGACAAGAGGCGTCAGAGCCTTTACCGCCAACGTTTGATCCACTATCTGACGAAAGGACATCCCGCATGAAACGTCCCGGTCAACGTTGGATACTCTTGAAAGAGAGATATTTCCTGAACAGATTCTCCGCTCTTGTTCTGACCCTCCTGTTTCAGGCTCTGTCTCCTCTGAACGCCAGTGAGGTCAAGAATTATGAGACAGGAAAAGACTTTGCCGCACAACATCAGGCACCTCACCCCAAAGACGCTCGAGATATTCCGGGGTTTAAGGGAGCTAATATCCCTGAAGCGGGTTTGTCTTCGGGGAATATTCAGGGCGCTCTCACCCAGCAGATGAAAAAACAAGGCAGTGTGGGGCAGTTTATCCACGAGAGCCACGATCAACGCCTGAGATTCAAGATTGACCCCCTGAAAGACCCCCTCTTTACAGAATCGGATAAGATTGTGGACGATCCTTTGTCGACCCTCAAGGTCAAAGCCACCGACATTGACGACCCCGTGCAAGAGGTTAAAACCCGGCAGGTGTGTGATGAAGAGGGAGAACCCTATCTTTTGACTTGCACCCGTAATCTGAATGTGCAAACGGTCAAAAAAGAGAGAAAATACCATCGCAGTCATCTGGAAGGCGTTATTTTCAAGCGTTATACAGTCAAGGGTAATCCTCAATACACTTGCCCCTATGTATATAAAAAAGGACATGATGGACGATACAATTTTTATGTGGTGGATCCGTCTCTCAAAGAGATGGCATGGTCATTCCATGACGGTTGCAATCCTTATGGTCATTGGGTCACCCATGAATATTCTTATTCCAAAGCTTTTCCCGGTGAACACCCAACATCCATTTCAAAGCAGGAATACAACAGCGGTGCGTTAGGAAACGGCGATATCCGTGAGAATTGGACGTCCGACTGTTCTGTGTTTGAAGACAAGCTCAATTTGGGACTGTGTTCTTATGTGGACAAAAAATGTACTCAGGGCAAAGCAACGCGGGTCATCAATGGTTTTGCCGTGACCCGTCCCTGCTGGCAGGAAACCCTGACGTATCAGTGTGCTTATCCTGTGAAGAATACCTGCGGTGAACTCAAAGCCAAAGGCTGCGTACAGATCAAGTCCCAGTGCAAGAAGATGGTCGGCACATCCTGCGTTCATTACGCGCAAACCTATGAATGCACTGAACGTCACGGAGGTGGCAAGAAAACAAAGATACAAGGGGATGCTCCGTGGTGTCTGGACGGCAATTGTGTGGAGCAGGGTTTTGCTGCCAATAAGGATATGGCGGAAGCTCTTTCTAAACTCATGCTGTTTCGGGAGATTCAAAAAGATATGGATCTCAAAACGCCCTCCATCTTCAAAGGAACGGAATATGGCTGCAACCGCAACTGTGTCGATTTTAAGGATTGCTGCGGCACCGGCAAAGGCTGGGGCGTCTCTATGGGTGTTGCGGGCTGTTCGGAAAAAGAAAAAGCCCTGGGTCAACTGCGTCAAGACAAGAAATGCGTTTTCGTGGGAACCTATTGCGCGGAGAAAGTCTTAGGAGTTTGTGTGCGCAGGAAATCCAATTTCTGCTGTTTTGGCACCAAGCTGGCGCGTCTCATCCATGAACAGGGCAGACCTCAACTGAAGATGACGTTTGGCGATGCCGAACATCCCCAATGTCGGGGCTTTACGGTGGAAGAACTCACAAAGCTCAACTTTGAGAAGATCGATCTCTCGGAATTACTCTCCGAACTCACCGGCAAATTCAAGGCGCCCAATATGACCAAACTCTCACAGGATTTTAAACAAGACTGGAGCCAGAGAATGCCCCTCATGAACAAGGAACCCAAACCCCCCTTGCAAAAACTCAAGGAGACGCAAAAAGATGCCGTATTTTAGACGATTCTTTGTGATCGGTCACTTGTCTGTCATGGGCAAGAAATTGTCGAGCGTTATCCTGCATCTCCTGTGGGCAAGCAGAGCTTTTGCAAGACAGTGTCTGGCGAATTGTTATCAGAAAGTTAACACCGAGAACCTTTTACTCTTTCTGAAACACGATCGACTCAGGATAAAAGCAGGCTATTTTTTAGAGTTCGTCCTTTATAAACCCACTGAATCCTCTCACATTTTGTCCAAAAGGCTTTGGTCTGCAAAAGACACAAGAGTGCGGAAAGTCAAGGCGTGGGGATTGTTGCTACAGATCTTGATCTGTTTGAGTGCCTGTCTCTTCTGTCATGCTCACAGCAAGCCTTTTTACGGCAAACATGAAGAGGGATGGTTCTGGTATCAACAAGAAGATAAAAAGGCGTTGAAGACTAACCCTTACGCACGCGACAAAGAGCGGGTATCCTCTTCAACACCCTCTTCTCCTCTACCAACAGCCCAACAAAAAATCAAACAGATTCAGCAGGATTTTGACGAAGCCACCGCCCAGGCTATTCTCAATCCCACCCTTGCCCACGTGCAAAACGTCATGACCCTCCAACGTCAGATTATCGAGAGGTCGACAAAGTTTCAGGAAAGGTGGATGCAGGCGTCCCTGTTTGAAGGTCAGCACAAACGACCGGAAGATAACGGCACCCCCCTTCACCGCAAACTCCTGCAAGCACAAAAAGAAAAAGACCTGCACAAAAAGCTGCGCTCCCTCGCCAAGGAAACAGGCTTGTTTTTTCTCTTCAAGCAAAAGTGTCCTTACTGTCATGCCTTTGCCCCTGTGGTCAAAGAGTTTGCCCGGGAATACGGGTTTGACGTCAAAGCCGTTGGAGACGGGGGAACCTTGAAAGAATTTCCTGATGCCGTTCCCGACAACGGCATGAGTCAGAAGATCAATCCCCAAGGGCTTTATCCTGCCCTGTTTCTGGCACATCCCCCCACAGGACGGGTGATCCCCGTGGCGTTTGGCATGACCACCCCGTCCCAGCTGTTGGACAATGTCTCAACCATCCTCAAAGCTCTGGAAGGAGGAACCTTTCATGAACCGTAAAAGAACAGCCGTGGTTTCGTTCTTATCAAAGAGTAACATGATCTCACCCTCAAAAAGTCTGGGTCAAGAAGATGGCACCGTCTCATTCCGGACAGCAGACAAGCTGTTCGCAAGAGACAGTGTTTGCTCTCTCATCCAAAAGAGCCTCAAGACACTGTCCAAAGCGTTCATCTTGATGACGGGATGGATTTGTTTTCTCTCTGCTCCTCTTCACGCCACGGCTTTGCAAAAGATGTTTGAATCTCTGGGGGGAGAGGTGAATGTCACCACCCCTGGCGGGTTTCAGGATCAGGCGGCAGGATATTATACCGGAGGTGGTGTGGTCATGCGTCAAAAGAACAAGGTCGTGTCTCCCTTTAACGTCAGCCTTCCCCATCTGGGCATGGGATGTGGGGGTATTGATCTATATTTTGGCTCCATTTCTGCCATTAAAGGCGAAGAGATGGTGCAGCTTTTACGGTCGATGGCCTCGGGCATTCCCACCTATGCGTTTCAGCTGGCCATGAAGACCATGGCGCCCCAGTTGGAGAATCTCATGGCGCAAATCCGTAAAACCGTTCAGGACATGAACAATATGATGCTGGATTCCTGTCAGATGTCCCAGAATATTGTGGGCGGTCTCCTGCCCACCGGCACCGCGGCCAGTGAGATTATCTGTCAGGATTCTATGAGAGGAAGCGGCGAGGATTGGTTTGGCGCCCGAAAGCACTGTCAAAAAGACGGCGCGGCGGATAAAAAGACCGCGGACGTACGCAAGAAATCGCCCGATCTCTTGCAGGGAGAATACAACCTCACCTGGCACGTCCTGCGCAAGATGCCCCAGTACAAGGACGATCAGGACTTTTGTTTTTTTATCATGACCACCGTGGGAACCCTCATCTCTCGACAAGAAAAAGAAGGACGTTTCAAGATTCATACCATCGAAGGCAAAGCCGATCAGCAGGATTACCTCACGGCCTATCTCAAGGGGGGTAAAACCGCCCGTTATGCCTGTGATGAAAACGAACGCTGCTTGAATCCCAAGCTGGGAGAAATCTATATCAAGGATGACAACAACAGTCCTCAAAGCATGAAAGCCAAGACCTCTAAAATGATTCAGGATCTGTGGCGAAAGTATAAGGACAATCAAGCCCTCATTCCTGCAGAACAAGCTTTTTTGAATGATGCCGTCAATGTTCCCGTCTATCGCTATATCCAGATTGCCGCGGCCATAGGAACCCCGTTCATCATGGAAGATACCTCCGAATATATCGCGGTGAGTGTTCTCTTGAGTCAATTTGATAAAATCTCTGCAGATATTCTGGAAGCTCTGGACAATCTGCAAAGCGTTCAACTGGAAAGCGGAACCCTTGAGGGATTCAAGAACAATGTGCAGTCTATGAGAAGCAGAATTCAAATGCTTCTCTCCAGTGCCGATGGTCAAGCGCTCTGGCGTTTGACCCAAATGATTCAAGCCCATGAACAAACATTGGCCGCACGAGCGGATTAGAAAGGAAACCCATGGATTACGTCATTTACACGTACGGGGGAGGAGAAATCCTCTGGAAAATCTTTAACGGACTCGCGTTGTTTTTTAAAAGTGATTCTGCCTATCTCACCGGTGTGGTCAAGCTCTCTCTGGCCATTGGAGGATTATGGGCAGCCTTGCAGGCCATTTACAAGGGCAGTATGGGCATTCTCGCCCGGGATTATTTTATTCCTGCCTATTTGATTCTCAATCTTCTCCTGTTGCCCAAAACAAGCGTTCATATTGTAGATGAGGTGAGTTCGGACTTCAAA
>BBVC01000110.1 GCA_001192655.1 Caedimonas varicaedens | reverse complement strand
AAAATATTTTACTTTTTTGGATCGTAGGGATTCTTGCCCTTGCGCAAAAGAAACCGTAACGGAACACCCGGCAGATTGAAGGTATCCCTCAGTGACGTCATCAGATAACGGGTGTAGGAATCGGGTAACTCCACCGGCTTGCTGACAAACAAGGCAAAAGTAGGGGGACGAGTTTTAATTTGAGTGGCGTACTTAATCTTAACACGTGTACCGCCGGAAAGGGGGGGTGGATGACGCTCAATGGCCATTTCCAGCCACTGATTTAATTGAGAAGTGGAAATGCGGTGATGCCAAAGCTGATCCATCTGAAGGACAGCCTTCATCAATTTATCCAGATTCCGTTTTTTAAGGGCTGAGATGGGAATGATGGGAATACCCTTCACCTGAGACAGGGATTGTCCCAATTTATGAACAATATTGTGCCATTCCTTTTGATCGGCGCTATCCCATTTGTTCAGGGCAATGACCAGTCCACGCCCTTCTTCAATGACGTTAGAAGCAATGGTTAAATCTTGTTTATTCAGCGGATCATGGGCATCCAAAACAAGCACGACAATCTGGGCGTAACGAATTTCTTCCAGAGTGCTGCGCGCAGAAAATTTTTCCAGCGATGCTTCAATGCGACTGCGGCGACGAAGCCCTGCGGTATCCACCAACTGAATTTCCCGCTTCTCGTAGTGCCATGGAATGATCACAGCATCGCGGGTAATGCCGGGCTGGTCTCCTGTTAAAACCCGGGATTCTCCCAACAGAGCATTCATCAGGGTAGATTTACCTACATTGGGGCGTCCTGCGATGGCCAGCCTCAAGGGACGCATCTCTTCTGGCAAGGGTGGCGTTTCTACCGGATCTTCTTCCTCCTCCTCTTTAAAATAAGGAACCAGTGCCTGATAGAGATCATCCAGCCCCTCACCATGTTCGGCTGAGACAGGGATCGGGTCGCCCAGACCCAAACGATAAACCTCATAGAGGTTCTGACGACCTTCTCTTCCCTCACATTTGTTGGCAATCATGATGAGAGGTTTTTCGGTCAGTCGCGCCTGTTGTGCAAGCATTACTTCAGAACTGGTAATACCTTCTCGCGCATCAGTCATAAAAAGAAGAATATCCGCTTTTTGAATCAGTTGGCTGGTCTGTTGAGTGATTTGCTCTTTAATTTCAGGGGATTCAAACCCGTCCAACCCTGCTGTATCACAGATGTGAAAGTGCAAGTCCGCAAGTTTTCCCTCGGCTTCACGCCAATCGCGCGTCACACCAGGATGGTTATGAACGATAGCGAGCTTTCGTCCCGCCAGCCTGTTAAATAGAGTTGATTTACCTACATTAGGGCGCCCCAGGATCACCAGCTTTAAAAGAGGTTCTCCCCTTCCGGATTTTTGTGTCATCGATAGGCAACAAGCGTTGCTGAATCCGTTAAAAAGACCAGTGTCTTATCAACCAGAATGGGAGAAAGAGTCGTTTGACCGGGAAGCTCAAATTCCAGTGATTTCTTGCCGGTATCGGCCATCAGAATCAGTCCATGACCATTTGATCCCGCCAGAACAAGCTGGTTGTTAGCCAAAATAGGTCCAGCCCAGAAAATGGGTTCCTCATGGGCTGTAGGATTTACAAATTGCGGGAGTTTTTTAACCCACAGAACATCTCCTGTATCCCGTTTCAAACACACTAGACTATTTTCATTGGTGACCATGAAAATAAAGCCTCCGGCAATGGCAGGAGTGCGAACCCCCCCAATATCTTTTGTCCAGACTGTTTGACCGCTGCGCAAATCAAGAGCGCTCATTCTTCCGCTGTTACCCACAAGAAAAACAAGATCATGATCGATGATGGGACGCGCCTTGATGTGAGAAAGCGATGAAATGGAATCAAGGCGTTTGGATGTGGTCAGGCTTTCTGACCACAGCGGATATCCATTTTCTACACGCAGGGCAAATACTTCTCCTGAAGAATAGGGAACGACAACAACGCCTTCATGAACAGCAGGACTGGCGCCGCCCAGAAGTCCAGCGCTTTCAATAATCCCTGTATGTGTCCACAGAAGTTTTCCCGTGTTCGCATCAAATGTTTCCAACTGGTTATTAATCGTGACGACAAAAACTCGTCCATCCTTGACTGTAGGCGCAGTGCGAACGGGTCCAGAAGTTGCAGCGCGCCAAAGAATTGTTCCTTTTTGAGCATCCAGCGCCAAAACTTCTGCATTGGCTGTAGAAACATAAATTTTGTGATATTCATAGGCAAGACCGCCCCCAAAAGGCTGTGAACGCTCGGAAGAAGGAATGGTCTCAGTTTGCCATACTTCTTCTCCTGTTTTAAGAGTGGTTGCAAGAACAGTACCTTCTGCATCAATGGTAAAAATTTTCCCCTCAGCAGCAATAGGCCCATTTAAAAGACGATAGGAACTATTGCTAAGAAACCCCATGGACGAATTAAACAATTGAAAAGAGCTTCCATTGCCAGCACCGACGCTTCGTTCCCACACTTTTTCAATCTTTGTATTGATAAGACCAGGCAACATGGCATGGCAGGCGTTACCGCCTGACATACTCCATTCCTGATTATGAACGGCTTCAGGAAGACCCACATAAAGATGTGCTACTTCGGAAGCCGGCGTGATATTCTCTGACGTTATCAGAACGCGCTGACGTTCTCCTGTCAGAGGCTCTTTAGCTTTTTTTCCAAAAAATGTTTCACATCCTGTCAGGAAAAGAGGGATGACCAATAAAATCATATAACGCATAATGTTCCTCATTTGGTGCTTAATGAATATTTTAGACAGCTTCTCAGCCGCCGAGTTGTTCAAGCAGGGCAAAGGCGCGTGCCCGTATACCTGAAACAACGTTTTCATCGTTATTGAGTGCTTTTAATCGTTGAATAGCGGCGCCTGTTTTTCCGGTACGTATTTCAAGAAATGCGAGTAATTCGCTGGCACTATTCATCCAGGGGCTTTTGCTTTGAGCTATTGGCTCTAGTTTTTCCCAAAGTTGAGCCTCTCCTTCTGAATCGATGGTTTCATAGCCCCATAAAACAGTTGCAAGTTCACGAAACTTAGGTTCGATTTTTGAATCGTGCATAATCTCTGTATAAATGCGCACTTTTTCTTCTGAGGAATTTGATTCCAGCATACTGCGCCGAAAGGCTGCCAGAGTTTTATACCCCGACGAAGCGCTTTGCTCAAGAGCTGTCAATAACGCCATTGCCTGTTTATTGTGCCCATTTGTGGACTCTTGTAGTGCTTGGTCAAACTGGATAGCCATTACCCGTTGCTGTTTTTCCTTTGAGTGTTGCCAAAACACATAGGACACAGAAAAAATAAGCCCTACCAGAACAGCACTTATAATGTAATTAGCATAAGTTCTAAAGAATTTAATGAGTTGGTCAAACCTGACATCTTCTTTAATTTCTTCTATTAAATCACTCATTTTTCCCTCATTTTTCAGCCTTTTTTGGCACTTTATCTTCTCGTGTGAACTAAAGCAAATCCTAAATTATGATTTACGCCATATTCTGTAATGGAAAAATTGAAAAAAAGTAGGCGAGATTATTCAAATTTAATAAAAAATTTACGATTCATAGGCACATTGATCTAGCTCAGTTAAAAAATGGGATGTTTTACATTTAAGTTTAGCAGGGTATAGAAATTAATTTATTAAAAGTGTATACAAGGGAATAGATCGTGAACATTCGATCTAAAAAATAGAATTAATAAAGAAGGGAAGAGCAAATGTCTGAAAATAAACCGACAAGTCTTATATTCAAGGTAGGGGCGCTTGCTGCGGCTCTGCTGACAGCTAATTGTGCGAGCTATGATATCGATCAACTGGAACATGCTAATCGTGATGGCTATGAATTTTCAAGAGAACTTGCAAATCAATATCAGGCTCTCGCGCAACACGAAGATGCAAGATGGGATGAAAGCGATGCAAGCTATTTTGCTGTAAAGGGTTTGCAGGCTGCTGCTGGCGAAAATATCCTGCCCGAAGATCCTCGCAAATGGGATGTTCCAGAAGAGATGCTGCCGGATCTTATGCATATGCGTCACCGCCTGCTTTTCTCTTTGACAAAAAGCGGAAGGCGCCTAGCTCCTAAGGAAGCTGCTGCGGCGCAAGTGGGTTTTGATTGTATGATTGATCGTCTCAGTGAATGCCAGGATTGCAGTGCTGACAATAATGATCCTGCGATGTGCAGAGAAATGTTTGAGAAAAACCTGACGGCTGTTGAAAGTGCTGTTGAGCGCGAAGCTCCAACTTTTAGTGTTTATTTTGGTGACGACCATTGGAACCTGATGCCTGAATCAACCAAAATGTTGCAGGAAGTGGCCAAGGTTGCTGCAAATATGAACAAGGCAACTTTGGATGTAACAGGCTATGCAGATGCCAAGGGAGGACGCAAGCATAATTTGATCCTCTCGCAAAAACGGGCTGCAACTGTTGCTAATGAGCTTGTCCGTCTGGGCATTGATTCACGGCGTATTATCCCTGTAGGAGCAGGTGAAATTGAAGGCCCTGAAGTCATGCCAAAGAACAGAAAAGTAATGATTCATATTCACTAAAGAATCAAAAAGTAACCTTAAAACGGCGTTGAATTTTCAGCGCCGTTTTTTTATTGTTGAAAGCAATTCCTAAAGTAAGTTACCGTTTATGATACAACAGCACCTGCATGCCAGCTTGGTTGACTATCGATCTCGTGGGATCTTGTTGATTGGCGCTTCAGGCTCGGGGAAATCTGATCTTGCGTTGCGTTTGATTGAGTGCGGCGGTCTTTTGGTTTCTGATGATCAGGTCTTGCTCAGGCATCAGAACGACCGATTGATGGGTTATCCCCCCCAGATTTTACGAGGACTCTTAGAGGTCCGGGGTGTGGGGATTGTGACTCTTCCCCATCATGAATATTTTCCTGTAGATGTCGTGATTGAGCTTGTGACAGAGCCTTCTTATGATCGCCTTCCTGAACCACAAACTCTTATGTTTCTTGAACATAAAGTTCCCAAATTTCAATTTTGGGCGTTTGAAACGAGTGTTGTTGAAAAAATAGGACTTGTGCTTTCACAAGGACTGGAGAATCAATACATGCTCGCCCGAAAATAGGAAATAAAAAGTATAAAATAACTGGAACCTGTAAAAGAAAATAAAGAGACGAACCTTGCATTCCTTCTAAAAATAAAAGAAACTTAATCTAATAATAAAGTTGTGTGGTCTTGCCATTTGAAGTGAGGACAGAATCTGAACTTTCTGACGTGAGGCAGTTGAGGCCAGTTTATGCAAGGGGAGTAGGATGGGATGAAGAGACCGTTGAGGTTGTTGTGTCAACTTTTGTTTGTGGCATTTTTTCTTTTTGCAGGAACGTCTGAAAGTCAGGAACCGGCACCTTTAAAAGTATATATTCGTGATTCACTCTATCATTCTCTTAAAAAAGCTCTTCCTGCTACGCTCTCACCGAAGGAAGGAAATATTTCCCAAAAAAGATCTATCGAGTGGATTCCTCTTTCAAGTTTAGAGCTTTATTCCCGTCTCAAACGAGAAGAAGATCGACCTGTGGCTGATATCGTTATAGGTGTGGAAAGTGAATACATTGCAGAAATGAAAGGAACCTCTTTTCCCCCAGAGATAAGAGAGAATCTTTATTTTCCTTTTCAGTGGAAGAATGAGACCTTTCTTCCTCTTTACTATGGGTATCTGGCGGTTTTTTATAATACGCAAAAAATCTCCATTCCTTCTCAAAGTTTGTGGGAGCTGGTGAGTGTGAAAACAGATGAAACCCTAATTTTTCCAGATCCTCGTGTCAGTAATATATAGCTAACAACATATAAAACGGTCATA
>BBVC01000109.1 GCA_001192655.1 Caedimonas varicaedens | reverse complement strand
TGACGATTCACCTACCTTCACAGCTTCTTTTTTATCTGTTTTTCTTTCGCTCATGTTTTTAACGCACCTTATGAGGAGCCGGTCATGAAGAGAAAAAAAGAACAGATCGCTTCAGCGATTCAGAATATGGAAGACAGGCTTTATAGCAGTCGAGAAACGGCTGAATATTTAGGCATCTCCATGAGAACACTTGCAGCATACCGCAAGGAAAAGAAAGGCCCCAAGTATGCTTGTGTCAGCTATCGCAAACGAGGATACCGCAAGAGCGATATTGATCGTTACATCGAAGAACTGACCGTGGCTTCCACTTCTGACCCTAAATTCTTGGCAATTTTGAAAAACAAGAAGACCAAGAAAGCAGAAGAGCTTACGCCTAGAAAAACCAAGCGTGGCAGACCTCGGACATTGCCCCCTGCTGGCAATTTACCTCAGCAAGTTACTGGTCAAGAGCTTGTTCAACAACCCGTTCATCCATAACCGTCTTTAACCCAAAGAAAGGAATTTACCTATGTTACCTGTCCCCTTTCATCAGTCTCCTCGTTTAACTTACGAGCATCTGAAGCATGAGCCTGACGGCTATTTTATGCATCTTCATTCATCTGACTACCAAGCTCTTCTAGCGCACGTCAGAGAAGAAATCGAAGAACGCATCCAATTTCTCAACCGCATTAAAGAGCCCCGCAAACTGTACGGTCTGGTTATGCCTCACGCTCCTCAAAGAAGGGTAGCCTAAGATGACGACCTCCCCACAACCCACAGAAACCAAGAAAGCAGAAGAGCCCAAGCTCTCTCTTCTGCCCCCTATTATTACGGCTAGCGAACGTCTGGCTAAACATCGAGGGATTAAAGGATTGATCCTAGGAGAATTCGGGATTGGCAAGACTACTTTGCTCAAAACCCTTGATGCTTCACGTACCCTGTTTATCGACTTGGAGGCAGGCAGTCTGGCTATTGGCGAACTGGATGTTAAAACGGCCTATCTCAAGACTTGGGAACATTGCCGTCATTTCGCTACCTTGATCGGAGGCCCTGACTGTAATCAAAAAAAAGAAAGCCCCTATAGTGCTGAAATTTATGCACAGCTTAAAAAAGACTATGGCGCGCTTTATGACGTTGATCAGTACGACACTATCTTTATTGACTCGATCACCGTTGCCAGTCGCTGGTGCCGTAAATGGTGCGAACAACAACCTGACGTTGTTGCCAAGTCAGGAGAAGAGAACAACTGGAAGAAGTTTGATCTCATTGGTCAGGAGATGATGACGTGGGTGAATCACTTCCAGCGCATCCCCAATAAAAATATCTGGTTTGTGGGATTGCTGGAATCAAAGTTCAATTCGAACAACGAACCTATTCACCAGCTTCAATGCGAGGGCGACAAGCTCAAGCGAGAGCTCCCTGGCATTGTGGATATTATCCTGACCTACGCTTTTGTGGACGGCCTCAAGACAACAGAGCCCGACAAAGGAACACCTATTAAATATCGTGCTTTTATCTGCAAAAAAAACAATTTTTGGCATTATCCCGCCAAAGATCGTTCAGGAAAACTCAGCGTTCAAGAACCCAATCATCTGGGCAATCTGATGAAGAAGATTCTCTCCCCCTCCAACCCTCAACCCTTAATACAGGAGCTCCCTACAGATGTTGAATTTAAATAAGTATTCCGACCCTAATCTCATTCCCGAAGGAACGATTGCCCGTGTGTGTCTGACCATCAAAAAGGGGGGGTATAATGACCCTGCGTACGATTGGACGGACGGCTATGCCACCCAGAGCAAAAGCAGTGACAGCATTTATCTGGATTGCAGTTTTAAGATTCTCACCGACCCTTATGCCCGTCGCATCGTTTACGACAAGCTTGGTCTCAAAGGCAAGACAAAACCTAAGAAACCAAATGAACCTGACGCGCCTTACGATCCTGAACAAGATGATTATCATATGAACGGCTTTAGACGCATGTTGCAGATTGTCAACTCGGCTTACGGATTAATCTCTAAAGACACCTCGGAAAGTGCTGTCGCTCTCAGAGATAGCATGAGTTTTCAAGGACTGGATGGACTTGAGTTTACCGTGCAGATCGGTATTAAACCCGATGATCGTGGTGTTGATAAAAACTGTATCCAAAAAATTATTCCCTTTGGTCATAAGGATTATCGGGGAGGACGAGGACATCCTCAAGGAGGAATGCCGGCACCTGTCATCCCTGGCACATCCCCTTCTTTTGCGTCTGCTGATCTTCCTGAAGCGGAAGACTGGGCGCAAGCCGAATCTCAAGAAGGACTGTAAACCATGTTACTCCGCCCTCGACAACAACAACTGGTCAAGCGTGCTGTTCTTGCGCTCTCTTCCCAGAATAATACCCTTGCCGTTGCCCCCACGGGGGCGGGCAAGACGATTATGCTCTCGGCTATTGTAGGGGAGATGTTTTCACGCTCTCCTCAAAAGACCTGCATTATTGCCCACAGGGATGAGTTGACAGCCCAGAATCAGGATAAGTTCAAGAAGGTCAACCCTCAATTATCCACGGGAATTTTTGATGCGATTCGCAAGTCGTGGACAGCGGATGTGACCTTCGGGATGATTCAAACACTTGCCAGACCTTATGGTTTGTCCACCTTGCCTAAACTTGATCTTCTGGTCATTGATGAGGCCCATCATTCCCGTGCGGAAAGCTATCAAAAAGTGATTAGCCAAGCCCGTGAACTCAATCCTCAACTCAAACTTCTGGGCATGACCGCCACACCCAATCGGGGGGACAAGAAGGGGTTGGGAACTATTTTTACCAACGTCTGCGATCAGATTACGGTGAGTGAATTAGTGGCTTCAGGGCATCTGGTCAAACCCCGCACTTTTATTATGGATATCGGCACACAAGGGCGTTTGGGAAAGGTCAAGAAAACCCTGAATGATTACGATATGGACGAAGTGGCTCAAATTATGAATACACGCCCCCTGAATGAAGCGGTGGTCAGCCATTGGAAGCAATTCGCGCATAATCGCTCGACGGTAGTTTTTTGTTCTACAGTTGCCCATGCCCAGCATGTGTGTAAATCTTTTCAACAGGCAGGAATTAAATCTGCCTGCATCGAAGGAGAGATGCCCAAAGAAGAACGAAGGGTCATCCTCAGCGCTTATCAAAAAGGTAAAATTCAGGTTTTGGTCAATGTGGCAGTTTTAACCGAAGGCTGGGACGCGCCAATCACTTCGTGCGTGGTTTTGCTTCGACCCAGTTCCTATAAAGCGACCCTGATCCAAATGATAGGACGGGGTCTGCGCACGCTTCCGCTCACATCACGTCAGATTAAAAACGATTGTCTGGTGCTGGATTTTGGCACGGCAACGCTCACCCATGGTCGTCTTGAACAAGACGTAAAACTTGAGGATCAGCTGACCGGCGATCTCATAGAACAACCCTTTAAAAACTGTCCTGAGTGTTTTGGTCAAGTGCCCCCTGCGGTCTATGAATGTCCTTTGTGTGGCTGGGTCTTTGAACGCAAAGACAAAGATGTGCGCATATTAAGGACTCAGGACTTTGTCTTGATGGAAATAGACACGATGGTCAGCACGTCTCCTTTTTATTGGTTTGATCCCACTGGGCAAGAAAAAACCATGATGGCCGTGGGCTTTAAAGCCTGTGGGGTTATTTTGAATCATCATAATCAATGGTATGGCGTTGGTTGGAAAGTACAGCCTAAAACAGGAGCTATCTTGGGAGAGGACTACGATCCTCAGCTTCTGGCCGTGGGAGGGAAAGAAGTGTGTATGGCCGCCGCCAGTGATTTTATTAATCTTCATGAAGATTCAGGCTCTGCCTACAAAGAGAAGAAATGGCTGCTGGAGTTGGCCACAGAAGCGCAAAAAAATGCTTTGCGTAAAATGAATTTCACTCTTTCTCGTTTTGCCGATGATCCAGAGTTGACCAAGATTAAAGCTTCCGCATTGATGGCACTGACCTACCATCATCGACAGATTAAAGCTCTTCTTAAAACCTTTGATCAAAACACATCATCTCTCCAGGAGGTGGCATAATGTTGATGGAACAAGAAACAAGCCTGCCTTTATCTTCTGTGGAAGCTCTCAATGCTTTGATCGATGAAGCTCTTCAAGTGCGTGAGAAAAAACAGTCCCCTCGTACCTATTTAGGGGCTTCCTCTCTGGGTCGTTCTTGCGGACGAGAAATCCAATACGGATACCTCAACATCCCCAAAGATAAACCTTTTACAGGGCAAACGCTGCGGACATTTGAGATCGGCCATACTTTAGAGGCATTGGCGCGAGAATGGTTACGCAAAGCAGAGTTTGAGATCATCACCCATGAAGACGGTCAGCCTCTGGGGTTTTCCACCGCGGATGGCAAAATTCAAGGGCATGTGGACGGCATTATTCACAAAGCTCCGGCTTCTCTCAACATGGCTGTTCCGGCCCTTTGGGAGTGCAAGACCATGAACGAGCGATCCTGGAAAGAAACAGTCGCCAAAGGGCTCAAAGCCTCTAAACCCGATTATGCGGTTCAGATCGCCTTGTATCAAGGGTATATGGAAGAATCCGTTCCCAGAGTTTCTGAACATCCCGCTCTTTTTACCGCCATTAACAAAAATACGTCCGCCCTTTATCACGAATGGGTGCCTTATGACCGTGCTCTGGCGCAGGAAGCCAGTGACCGTGCGGTGAATATTCTGAAAGACACAAAATCGGGTCATCTCTTTCCACGAGGGAGCTCAACTTCTGAAGGATTTATCTGTCGTTTTTGTGCGTGGGCGACCACCTGCTGGAAAGAGGTTGGCTGATGCTAAACCTGAATCGCTTTAGCGGTCTTGACGATGAGGAAGAGGTGCAACAATCCACGCCTCCCCAAGACGACAAGGCAGAGATTGAACGTGCTCTGCTTCAAAAACTTGAACCCGCCTTGTTTTATCTGTTTCCCAATGGCGAAACTGCCCGTCATGAATTTTTGATCGGCAGCGTGAAGGGGGAAGAGGGGCAAAGCCTGAAGATCGAGTTAGACGGCAGCAAGGGCGGTCTCTGGCATGACTTTGCCACCGGTGAAGGGGGGGATATTTTCTCTCTCTGGGGACAGGTGAAAGGCTGGGATAGCCGTAGCCAGTTCCCAGAGATTTTACAGGATATGCGCAAATGGCTGGGGATGCCGGAAGCAGGCAAAACGCAAAGTCCTCGAAAGCCCAAGAAAAAGATCAACCTCAGCGCTCCTGATGCTCAATGGGCGTACCATGATGTCGAGGGCAATATTATCGCTTATGCCTATCGCTACAACACCGGCGAGGATGAAAAAGAGTTTCGACCTTTTGATGTGGCGACCCAAACTTATCATCCCCCTGAACCTCGTCCTCTTTACAATTTGCCGGGGATTTTAAAAGCTGACAACGTTGTCATTGTGGAAGGGGAGAAGTGCGCCGAGGCGTTGATTGCCAAAGGTATTACCGCCACCACAGCGATGGGAGGTGCCAAAGCCCCCCTTGACAAAACAGACTGGTCGCCCCTCAAAGGAAAGCATGTTCTGATCTGGCCAGATAACGATGTGCCAGGGTTAAACTACGCCGAACGGCTCTCCACGTTTTTATATACCCAAGACGTTTTATCCCTCTACGTATTAAAGCTCCCTGACGGTATTCCTCTGAAATGGGATGCCGCGGAAGCCGTAGAGGAAGGCAGAAACATTGACGAACTTCTCCAGTCCAATATGCGGATGGTCAAGCCTTGTGACGAAGGGCAAGGTCTGATTCTGCCCAACATCAAGCCGATTCCCTATCAATCGTTGGGAGAATGGCTGGATGAAGAGCATACCATGCCCTTTGATTTGATCGAACCCCGTGTTCTGACCCCAGGGGGGATTTTGTTGTTCGGCGGTGCGCCCAAAGTCGGCAAGACGGATTTTATGCTGAACTGGCTCATTCGTCTGTCCGCAGGCTTGCCTTTTCTGGGCATGAACACACCTCAACCCTTGAAGATATTTTACTTCCAGTCGGAAATCGATCACGCCTATATGCGCGAACGTCTACGCGCTTTGACCCCAGAGGCTCAACATTTGCCGTTGATGCGTCAAAATTTGATGATTACAGACAGTATCCGTATGCTGTTGGATGAAGAGGGCATGGAGCGCCTTTACCATACCATCAAAGAGCGTTTTATCCCTGATCTCATTGTCATTGACCCCCTGCGAAATGTTTACCCTGGGGCTTCTGAAAACGACAATATGGAGATGATGCGCTTTCTCCAAGATCGCATCCGCGCCCTGAAAGATGCTTTGAATCCTGACGCAGGGGTCATTCTGGTGCATCACACCCGCAAAGTTTCCAAAACGGATATCACGGAAGACCCCTTTAACGTGTTGAGCGGTGCCAGTGTCCTCAGGAGCTTTTACACCTCCGGTATGATTCTCTATAAGCCTGACGAGGCAGAAAGTTTACGGCATCTGTGTTTCGAGCTTCGCAATGGCCCACCCCTCCCTATGAAGAAAATCGACAAGGTCAGTGGTCATTGGCAAGAGATGACGGACAGCATCGCCATCGTTAGAAGCGACCGCAGTGAGAAAGCTCAGAAAGATCGCCAGCAAGTTCAGGACGTCATCCTCACCATGATCCTCCGTGAAGCCAAACAGGGCAAGCTCTATACGCCCACCCAGTTCTCTCAAGTGTTCGAAGGGAAAGAAGGGTTGGGGGGTGAAATGTCCATTCGTCGGCGTATTGATGTTTTATCCTCTCAAGGACTGATCAAGTTTAACCGCAGCCCTGAATACTGCAATCGTCATTGTGATGCACTACGAAGCAAATATGGGGTCATGTGTGTTGAAAATATGATCTATCTGATGAGCGAGAACATCGACCTTGAGACCGGGGAAGTGACGCCTATTATTACCCACGTTTACCCCACTCACATGAAAGACCCCGAAGAAGGACATATAATTCCTGTAACAAAAACTCAGGAGGGATCGGATGCGTAGAAATTCATGCCTCCCATTTAATTTAAGTATGTCCTCTGTAACCCGCAGAAAACTCAAGAAGCTCATTTTTATATTCAAAAGTTTATTTTTTGAGTTTCTCGTGAGCTTCTTGAGAATTCCGCCATTTTTTAACTCTTTTCTTTTACAGATTGCACAGGTGGGGGTGTTTATGGTACCCTCCCCCTTGGGTTTGCTCCTCGGCAAACCCAAGGGGGAGGGTACCATAACCCCACCATCTGGTTGTGAGTGTAAGACAAGCAAAGAAGGTCTTAGAAACAACTATACCCCAGATGAGGAGACCCCCCGATGACCCCCCGTTGGCTCAGAAAACTCAAACGCTTTTTACGGAAACGTCAGACTCGCACCATCCATAATATTCGCTGGAGGGGGCTATGAGTATCACCTACGCCTATCCCCGTGGTCGCAAAGAACCCCCTATCATGATGGAAGACGTGCCTTTAGGAGCCGATGATGTCCTGTTGCATCTCCGTGAAGGGGATGAGCCCTATATGCTCATTACCCAAGACGGCACATGGATGCACGTGTTGGCGTGTGTGATCAACCAGATGCTGACACGACCCCACCTCTTTAACCTCTGCCTGGAAGACTGGGTGGTGTCTCTAAGAAACAACCCAAAACGATTGCAGATGTTCGAATCTGTTTTACGGGAATGTGGCGTGCCCCTTCCCCTGCGCGGGGTGCGTCTTCTCCCCTCAGCCTCTCAGAATAACCCTACAGCAACGAAAGGAAAGACCGATGACCAAACATAGCCTGACACCCTTCCCTTTGCTCTGCGAGCGATTATGGAGCTTGGGTGACCCTCATTTGAATGTGACTTTGATAAACGAAAGAAATGAAAGGAAAGAAAAATGATGATGACAACGGAAACCAATACAGCCGGCAGTTTAACGACCCCTGGCAAAACAAAGTCCCTCAAGCTCTTGAAAGCCAAGTGGGGGTCACGGCGTACCCCTCTGGTGATTGGGAATCTGAAAATCTCCTGTTACGTGTTGGAAGATGGTACCCGCGTACTGTCGGGACGGGGGATGCAAGCGGCGTTAGGATTAGGCGAAAAAGTGTCCGGAAAAAAGCTAGGAAATCTGCTAAAATCACCTCGATTAGGGGCTTTTTTTGACCCGGGGATTTTAGAGAAATTTGAACGAAAGATTGCGTTCATACGTCCCAATAGCAGCGGTCATATTCCGACTACTTATGGCTATGAAGCAACTCTCTTAATTGATCTGTGCAATGCACTTATTGATGCCCATCGAGCCGGCGTTTTGAACCCAGAGCAAACTTTGTATGCAGAACAAGCCGAGATGATTGTCCGCACTGTCGCCAAGGTGGGCATTATTGCTCTGATTGACGAAGCTACCGGCTACGAAGATGATCGGGAACACAAAGCTCTGCAAAAAATCCTGAAGGCTTACATGAGTGCCGAGTTGGTCGCTTGGGCTAAACGCTTCCCCGATGACTTCTATCGTCAAATATTCCGCCTGAAAGGATGGGACTGGAACAGTCTGACCAAACAAAAGAAACCTTTGGAGGTGGGAAAGATTACACGGGATATCGTTTACAAGCGTCTCGCCCCTGGCGTGTTGGAAGAGCTGGAAAAGCGCAACCCTGTGGTTGAGCAAGGATACCGCAAGGTCAGGCATCACCAGTATCTCAACCCTGATCTGGGACATCCTGCCCTGTCTCAGCACTTGCATGCGCTGATCTGCTTTATGCGTGCTTGCGGGAACTGGAAGCAGTTTCAACGCATGGTACAAAGCGTGTTCCCGCTTAAAGACGAGCAGATGCATTTAAATTTGGAATCGTTTGACAAAACTCACAAAAATTAGCCAGACTCAACAAAAGGAGCCCTAAAATCATGTTTACCTATTTACAACGAAAGCTCGGTATTGCTGCTCTGAACTCTCTCCTTGAACAAGACCATCGAGAAAAGAATATTCAGTGGGAGGTTGTCACCTCACGATGGAAGGAGCTTTACCAGCATATCAAGCAGATGGAAATGCAAATGCAGGAGCAACAAGCGCAACTCCGCCGGTATACGTTGACCACCAATGTTGCGCCGCCAGCGAAGGAAGTCACTTTCCCAAAAAAGCAGGCATTGTTCCAAAAAGGAAACCCCCGTCAATCCACACAGGTGTTTTACGACCGTCTTCTCAAACATCTACCACGGGTCAGGTCTATGCCTATTCGTACGCTGACAGAACGTTTGAAATGCTCTCATGGTCGCGCCAGTGCCGCCTTGTATCGTCTGTTGGCAGAAGGCAAGGTTGAAAGAACCGGCAAGGGACTCTATCGCGCCATCCGCACCGAAGGAGAAAAATAATCATGTTGAATCAGCTAAAAAAACATCTGGGCATTGTTGATCTGGCAGGAATCATCCGTGACCACATCCGTTTTGAAGAAGAGCATCGGTTGGCCATGAATGACCATCTGGCAGAAATCAAGGAATGGCTGACTGTTCATGAAACGGACTGTCAGGAAAAGTCCGCAGAGCGTCACAACGACGTGATGGCACGGATAGGAATGGTGTTGACGGAGTTGCAGAAGAGGGACATCTTGCCCCTTGTGCGGTCGGGATATATGCAACTGTTGCCTTTGGAAGAGACCTTGCCTGTCGAACCTATGAAAATCAAACAGGAAAAAACCAAAAAAGCGAAAGGAAAGTAACCATGAAAACAGCCTATGAAATTGCGTGGGATTTGATCGGTACTCATAAAGTGAATTTGAGATCGTCAGAAATAGCAACCATGACAGGACTCTCGAGGTCTAATATTGACGATTTAGCACTCAAAAAAGATATCGTGAGAAGATTACCTGAGAAAAAGCATTTAGACCTTGTCAAACAAGTCATTGAAGAAATCGAGCAAGGCAAGCCTCATTGGGAATTAAAGACAGAAGCAGGAGAAACACAATGAGTCACTATAAATGGATTCTCCTTCAAAATCTGAACGACGGGTTATTCCTGATCTGGCTGGCCTTGCTGGTGGGTACCACCATAGCAGGCGTTCATTTCTTTACGGATGTAGGAAACAAGGACAGCGACATCACCTTCGCACGCTTCAAGCTGAAATGGCTGCGGTGGCTCTGCGGTATCTTGTTGCTGCTGGGAACAGTTCTGGTGGCGTTGCCCGACAAGGAGCAGATTGCGCTGATGCGCGGTGAACCAGTGGTCACGCCGTCTGATGCCAAGCCGTTCTTTGAAAAAAAAGTCATTATTATGCCGGTGGAGTAGAAGATGACGACAGCACAAGATCGCGCCTTACAGATGTTGAGAAGCCAGAATGCTTCGGTAGAAGCCATCGCCTATGTAACCGGACTTCCCAGCAAGGATATTTTTAGGATGAAGCTGAAACAGGACTTTTTACGCAACCTGAAGCCCGAAGAACGCTTGCCCGTGGTGCAAGAGCTTCTGGCAGAGTTGAAACAAGGGAAAAGCCTTGAGAGATATGTCGATCCCATCGACATATCCGAGCAATATGTCGATTTTTAGGAGTTTTTTAAACATGAAAAGAAAAACATGACCACAACCCTCGCCCTCGACCTCGGCACCACCACAGGCTGGGCCGTGTCTGCCCAAAACCAGATCACCTCTGGGGTGACGTCCTTTGCCGGTGACCGCTATTCAGGAGGGGGGATGCGTTTCCTTCGGTTCAGAAAATGGCTGGACGAGATGAAAGTCCTCAATAACAGCCTCAGCGAGGTCTATTTTGAAGAAGTGCGCCGTCATATAGGAACAGACGCTTCTCACGTCTACGGAGGCTTTATGGCGCATTTAACGGCATGGTGCGAGCAAGAAGGCATCCCTTATGAAGGGGTGCCGGTGGGCACCATCAAGAAGTTTATCACCGGTAATGGTCTTGCCTCCAAAGAAAAGGTGATGCAAGCTGTTAATGCCAGAGGCCATAAGGTCACAGATCATAACGAGGCAGACGCTCTGGCTCTGCTCTACTGGAGACTCTATCATGCAACCTAATGAACTTTTTATAGCAAACGATAGAACCCTTTGGAAAACGTACGTCAAAAAACCTTTGCACGTCCAAGCCTCTCAACAAGAAGAAGAATTTATGATTCTCAGTCTTGCCGGCAAAATGAGAGGCAAAGCAGGCGACTATGTGATCAAGGGCATTGAAGGAGAACTATACCCTTGCGACAAAAGAATCTTTGAAAAATCCTATACTTTACTCACCCCACAGGAGGACACGCCTATGCAAGAAGAAGCCCAACCCCTTGCTATCGAAAACAACGAATTGAAGATTATTTACCGAGACCTCAAATATTTTCTGCGCCGTCTGCTGGCAAGGATTCTGCCTGCCCGCGCACCCCAAGACTATGACAAGGTCGATCCCGTGACCAACCTGCACATTCGCGTCAAAACCTCGGCTTTTTACGTGACGTTCTCCGTGAACGAACGGGATTTTTACTGGGATCGGTGGTCAGGGAAGTTTGACGGCACGAGCAGTTTTTTGATCTACCAGCATCCTGGCAAGTCAGACGTTGAACCGATTAAGGTCAATCTGCCCTTTGATGTTGCGAAGGATAATACCCATGACTCAAAAGCCTCATTTTGACAGTTTGGAAGACACCGCAAATCTCATTGCCCAGCAACGGGGTGAGGCAGGGTGCTTTATCATCACCAAACATTACGATGGCAGTTACAGCTTTGGCACTTCGGGCATGAACGGCGATGCTGTGCGGTATGGTCTCAATCTGGGCATTTACTATTCGTTCATCTTTGAAGAGATGGAACGCACAGGGCGGGAGCATTAGCCGTGATAGAAGACGACCCACTCTCCCTCGCGCAAGCACGCCTGAATTTACAAAGTGCGCAAGATTTTTACGCGGTTAAAAAAGATGCTCCCTCCTGGCAGAGGTTCAGGCAAGCGCTGAGCGCCTATACCCGTGCCTTGGAAGACAAGGAAAAGGAACGACATCAGCGATTGAAGAAGAATCTGTCATTTTAAGGAGAAGAAGGAGTAAGAATGATCGCGTTACCTTGGGATGTTTGGCTTGGCATAAGTCTCATGACCCTTTCTGCGGGGATGATTGCTTATAAAGCCTATGATTATTTTTTCTCTCCTTTTATGTCGATCAGTTCTGCTCTTGAGCTTATGCGGCGACAACTTCTTAACAACTATCAAGAATTCAACCGTCAACACTTCAACATTAGTGAAAAAGATTATTACGAAGGATTGATTTGTTTCGATCTTACTGAAGATCAAAAGCTTCCGCTTTATGGACGGCTCGTCTTTTTGAATAAACCGTCTACAAGGATTACAAAGATACCAAAAGATTCAAAACCGCCTTACGGAAATTTGACGTATGATCGGCTTTACACCTCCATTATCAACAAACACAAAGAGCCCGTTTATCAGGATTTGCGTCTTAAAAGAAGAGATTTACAACAATGGATCAAGAATAATACCACAGTTACAAGCTAATCACGGTATACAGCACTGTTACCTTCGCCGATCCGTTGCCGGTGGTAAAAGCGTCGGTTGAATTTGAAATGGTCAACCCAAAATTTGCCATTAGGGCAACAGTGGCTGGAACAGCCAATCCAGGAGCATTACTTGTTGAGATTGTACTGGCTGCGGCGTTGACGACCTCTGCCTTAACACTTCCTGTGGCGGATGTTTTCCGACTATTACCACTCGCATAAAACAGTTCCACATTTCCTCCCTTCTGAAATGGGGTTGTTCCTGCGATGAGGTAAAAGATAAAGTCTGTGACCACCACCGCATAGCCCGCACCAGGGGAAGGAAGAATCGGGACAGGGTTGGCAAACATCCCTGTAATCTGCGCTGTGCTCAAAGGCACAGTGACTTGCCCCTGAGAAACAACATCCCCACCGCCATAACTGCTGATCAACTGTGTGCCGATTTTCATGGACGGATACGTAGGGTTGCTTTTGCCGACATTCTTGGAATCCACAATCCAAACAGGGGCAGAGGTGCGCGCGGTCATAGGGAGGTGTCCTTGTTAAAGGTTGAATCATCTGTGTCAAGCATAGCGCCGTTTGACGAGATAAAAAAGGTCTCTTCCGCACGCTCCCAAAAAAGAATCTGTACGCTATCCTAATGTTAAGGAGAAGAGGCAATGCCCCCGTTCATTTTTTTAGGACTGATTGTGCTGATTTTATTCTGGATGCTCTGCACGTGGAGTGACGAGCGGGAGCAGGCAGACGTGCCGATTACGCCTGTGGTGATGGAGAAGCACGAGGATGGGGG
>BBVC01000108.1 GCA_001192655.1 Caedimonas varicaedens | reverse complement strand
ATTTTTGGCTTCGGATTCAAGAGTTGCAAGAGGTTTTCCTATTTTACCGGTTTGACGGACTTTTGTACCAATTTTATTTGCTTCTTGCGTGACATCTAAATTAAGTAAATAATCGTTCGTCTGCCAGATTCTTTGACTGACTTTTTGAGAAGAAAAGTCCTCGTGAGCAAGCTCTTCAATGGTTGGAACAGCCAAAGTACTGGTTGACAGAGCAACCAGTAAAGATGTTGTCAATAAAAGTCTTGACTTTAGTTTATAAATATTCATATAATGATGCTCCTTATGTAAATTTTAACTAACGGCTCCCCATGAGCCGTTTTTTTTTATTAGCGTCCCCTTCATAGAAAAGCAAGTCGCATTTTTTCAAAAAAGTTAAAAAGATATTCCAAGACGAACACCAGACTCTATGGTGCTGTTTTTAGGTTCCCAACTTTGATTTGGTGCTGGTTTTGAATCTTTAACATGCCAGTAATGAATATAAGGAGTAAGAGAAACGTTGAATTGATCATTATAAGCGTAGGAAACTGCAATTTCTCCTTTGAGTCCGTAACCACTTTTTTGCCTTAGTGTCAAAGGAGGCTCATTTTGTCCACGATGATACTGCCATCCTTTGATAAAATAATCGTATTCTCCTTTAGCAGCAATAGACCATTGATCGGAAACTTTGTACTGAATATAAGCGCCTACAGGCACATAAACATAATTAGATTTACGATAGGGAGCGTATGAACTATCTGGTTGTAGTACTTTTTCTCCATCATCTATTTTGAGACGATACCCTAACCCTGTATAAGGTGAGAGAGTCCAACGCTCTCCAAAGTTGATATGTCCTCCAGCAACCAAGCGTGGCTCAAAAATCAAATTAGGAATTTTAAATCCAATCCCAAGACGATATTTGTCACCATCCCCTGTCTTATAATTCTCTTTACCCCAGAGAATACGTGCTTCAGGCTGAACAAAGAATTTATCTTGCCACGTCAATCTATAAGAGCCATTCACACCTGTCATCCGTGCTTTACTTTCCATCCATTCCCAACCATCACCTTCAATATAATTAAGTCGTGGCTCTTTATAATGATAGTGCTGGACTTCCAGCCCCAGATTAAACTGATGTTTAAATTCTTTAGCAGGCTCTTGACCTCCGTAAGCGGATGAGAGCGCCAGCACAGAAACAGAAGTTGCCAAGATTATTTTTAATTTGTAACGCATTTTATTTACCTTTCTTTCTTTTGAACATTCGAACATTCTTTACTATAATTTACACAAGCTACCAACCTCTTTTATGTTTCCGAGAGGTTGGCATCCTCCCCCAATATCTCCTCTAGCTCTGCTATGGCTTGATAGAGATAGCCCCAAAGTCCCAGATCAAGAAACGTCTCTAAATCAACGAGGACTTGCCGAATCTCGGCACGGGGCACGAGAAGCGTCTCCATCTTACACCCGCCTCTGATCTTGCAAGGAATCCGTCATTTGTTTCAATCGTGCCAGAGCTTCCATGCCTTTTACTTGCTGATGACGCTTCTGCTCTTCCATGCGTTCGCGCATCATATCGACTGAAGTCTTGGGCTTGGTGGCAGGCGTCACAGCAATCCCTTTGCCAACCTTTGCCAGATTCTCTTCAAATTGCTGGAGAGAGATCGTTGCGGGTTTTGCTTCTTTGGCTTCAACAGGTGCTTGCTTCTCAACCCCAGAAGTCACGGGCAAAGCTCCTTCAATCCATTCAGGACGTTGATCAGATATTTCCTGCGGGACTTCACGGGGTGATTCTTTCGGTAATTCCCTCACCGATTCCGTTACAACATTATCCTGTACAGGAAACGATACCACG
>BBVC01000107.1 GCA_001192655.1 Caedimonas varicaedens | reverse complement strand
CCGTCCACAAAGGGCACCATCTGGCAAGACCCTCGTACCAAAGAAGGGGCGCTTTTGTGTCCCCAACGCTTTAATCCCAAACATATCGCCGAATATAAACGAGAGTTGGGCAGTTACGGGTATGCCGGACAATACCAGCAACGACCTTCCCCCGCAGACGGCGGTATCTTCAAGAAGTCTTGGTTCCCGTGGTGGAAAAGCCCTGAAGTTCCCCCGCTGTACGGCGTGGTTCAATCATGGGATACGGCCTATTCGGAAAAACCCACCTCTGATTACAGCGCCTGCACCACATGGGGTTTGTGGAAAGATAACCATGATGTAGACAATATGGTGCTGTTGGGCATTTGGCGGGGACGGGTGGAATACCATGAACTGTTAAAGCGCGCCAAGCGTCTGCATTTTGATTACCGCGATACGGATAAAGAAAAGAACCCTGCTTTGAAGGGCAGAGAAGTCCATATATGTCTTATAGAAGCCACAGGATTCGGGGATCAGCTGATCCGAGATTTAACGGTGGCCGGTATTGCACCCACTCCTTATCACCCCAAAAAACACGGAGATAAAATCAGAAGAGCCCATCTGGTCTCTCCCCTGATTGAAGATGGTCGTGTGTGGCTTCCTGCCCAACCCCCTCATTACACAACGCTTTTACCGTTTGCCCAGGAATTAGAGCATTACGCCATTTTGTTCCCTCGGTCAGATTCACGAGATGTGATCGACACCCTGACGCAAGCCCTGATTCATTTGAGGAACGGATTCAATATCGGACTCAAAGAAGATCAAGAAGATGACGATCCCCTCCCACCCACCAAACCCATGAAAGCGTATTAACATGACCTTAACGAATCTCAACACCTTTATCGATCTTTTTTGTGGCATTGGCGGTTTCAGGCTGGCGTTGGAAGCCAAAGGCTTAAACTGTGTGTTCTCGTCAGAGATAGACCCCAAGACGCAGGATGCGTACGAAGCCAATTTCGGAGAACGACCCCAGGGGGATATCCGCAAGATAGACGCCAAAGATATTCCTGCCCATGATGTGTTGTGCGGAGGATTCCCGTGTCAGTCGTTTAGCGTAGCAGGCAAGCGAGAGGGGTTGACATCCGAGAACGGGCAGTTGTTTTACGAGATTGTGAGGATAGCGAAACATCACCAGCCCAAAGTGATGATTTTAGAAAATGTGAGGGGGATTGTCAGTTTGAATGAGGGGCGCGCCATTGAGGAGTTGGAGCATCAGCTCCATAAAATAGGATATAAGGTGTTCCGTCATATTCTCAATGCGTCCTATTATGGTATCCCTCAAGCAAGGGTACGGGTGTATCTGGTGGCGGTGAGAAAAGATTTACCGATTATCTCTCTGATGCCCATCCCCACGGAAGAAGATATTGTGCTGGCGGATGTGCTGGAAGACGAGGGCAATATTCCTGAGTGGGTTTATCTCAACAGGGATGATTTGGTGTTTGACCGGCGGGATGCGGTGAAAGGACGGGTGCTTCAGCCCGTGAGAGTGGGGTATTTTGGCAAGGTGGATGCAAATGGCAAAGCCCATCAGCATGCCAAGATTTACAGCCCCACAGGGCATGCGTGTACGGTAACGGCGGACAGACGCGGTGGACCCGCTTATGAAATCCAGGGACGAGTGAGGACGCTGTCCATCACCGAGACCAAACGGGTGATGGGATTTAGGGATGATCATGTGGTAGCACCTCTGAGGACGGCCGCTTACCAGATGCTGGGGAATGCGGTGATTCCCAAGATGGTGGGGTTGGTGTGGGAGGGGATCAAGCGTTTATAAAAATTTAGCCGAGATTGCTGAGATATGTTAAGGAAAAGTTGAGGAGGCGGATGCAACCGCTATGCAAGATATTCTATTAGTTGAGCATAAAGTAATTAATTCTCGTGTATCAGCAAATTATCAAGACATAGACAAGGTAGCAACAAAACAAGACATTCTCGAAACGTATACAGAATATTTAAAAATCGTTAAAGGCTAAACTTTAACCTTGGATCGTCTCAATCTCTTTGGGACGATCCAAATTTTTGACAAAATCGTAAAAGTTTCTTGCCTCTCCAACGGGATAGCGAGAATCCATTTGAACGGCCAATTCCAAGCATTTCAAGCGAAGTTCCTGATCTGACATAACTTTTATTCTCCTTTATTTTTTATATGTTAGATGAAATTGACACTCTCATCAATATTTTTGGTTGGGAATTTGGTCAGATTCGTCTTGGCACCCAGAATTTTCTGGTCTAGGGTGAAAAGAGATGAAGCATGGGTGCAATGTCGATTCTCTGGTTGGTCTTGTAAAAAAGGGGCTGACAAAAGGGTGGATTCGCGCTTATGTGGTGAGAGTTTTAGAGGATGAGGGAGCAAACAATCTATGGCTGTAATATCTGCTACAGATCAATGGACGAAAATAGAAGCAATTCAAAATCGTTCTTGGAGAAGAGTTGATGATGCAACAATAGCAAATCAGACAGCTCAGCAATATCTTATTGATACGATAAACAATCATTATAATCGTTTTTCAACTACAAGAGAAAACATTGCAGTACGAGATCGTTTGAGTGCGATTGCTCAAGTATTGTTGGGAGTGTCACATACTAATGGAACTGATTTTTGGAATCTGGTAGATCGCACACAAAATCCATTTACGCATAGAGATGTATTTATGGGAATCTCTAATGATACTGATATTGTTACCCAATTACGCTGCTTAAGTGTAAGAGAACTCATGAGTATCCGGAATGAGTTTAGCAATGGTCAAGCAATGATTGACCATGCAGAATTTGCAAATGACGATCTTGTTAAAGCTTTATCTTTATGTGGCACCTTTACCCTAAAAAATGCTACAACAAATAATGCACATCGTGCTTGTTTTAGCGGTATGTTGATCCCAGGCAAGCGTTATGATGGTACCGATCATGTGGCTGTAGTTCCTAACGGACTGAAAGTTCATACATGTACACATGGATTTGGAATAAAAACAGCAGACAACAATATATTGCCATTAAATAACTATTATTTTATTCCTTATGGACTTGATCTTATAGACGCAAATGCTTTTCAAGTACAAAGAGTGCATTGCAGTGTCGCAGGCGCTGATAATAATAATGATCCTTTAAGTGACATACAAAGGAACAAGAATCCAGCTTATGGATATCAGAATTCAGACTACGCTTGTGCTGTTATTAGCGTAACGGCTCTCGGTGTGCCGGCAATAGGGGGAAATCGTCGTACTCTTAGAGAAGCCTTTGCGTATCGGCAGCGGAATTCTATTGCAGGTATTGTTCCAGGAGGAGCTGATCTTTTCCCAAATTTGGACACAAATGGCAACAATTTACCACAATTCTTAGGTGTTAATGTTAATTATGATCAGATATTTAATAATACTTTTCAAAATCATTTGGGATGGAATGACACACATTTAAGGTATTATTCTATCATAGGAAGACCTGGTGACTCTCGATTGCAGTTTAATCCAAGTGGTTTTGCTGTTGGAATCAATTTAGATAATACTTATACCTCAAATCCATCTCAGTTTATGAGAGTCGATTATAAAGTCGTCAGTCCACTCGTAAATCAGATACAAACAACAGGATCAACAACGGTAAGAAGAAGAAAAGGTTTATGTTATCCAACTTATCCTGGAATTAGTGGTGGTATTATTTTACAAACTTATAGTAATGCAAATGATAGACGTTGTAGACTTATTGGAACAAACTGGGGATCAGAAAGAGTCTTTACTCAAGGTCAAAACTGTGTTGCAGATTTGCTTGCGTTTGCAAGTAGCATCAATCCATAAGTAGACCTAAAATGTAAGATTTTTAATGAATAAATAACAAACTGAAAGGAAAAAAAGATGAATAAAAGATTTAGAATTTTGAATACAATAACTTTAATATGCGGATTGATTCATAGTGGTCACACTTGCTTTCAAGAGCACGAAGACTTAAAAAGCAAAGGCTCAAAGCCATTTATTTCATTAGAAAAAACGGAGAAAGAGATGACAATATTAAGATTAAAACGTTTTTTTGGAGAAAAACATTTTTTAAAGTCAGATAATATTCAGTTTAATGAAAAAAACTATATATGGCATGTTGACAATGCTTACCATAGTCTTTTGACGGAAAGATTAGATTTGCATGATGATATTTTATCTGCTCTCAATATTCTAGATGATAAAATACATCAATCATTAGATTTAAAAGAAAAGATTGCTGGATTTTCTTTAGTCATTTCGGGAGAAAGAGATATCTCTGTTCAACCTTTTTTTAAAGAAGACCTTCTATAAAATTTTATGTGTTCATCAATCTGCCACACTCCCTAGCGGGATGTGGCTTTCTCTTTCTGCCTTCTTAACGCCTCTTTAAAAACTCTCTCGCTCTAAATTCTCTACCCATTTCCTTCCATTTTATGCTACAAATACCCTCATATACTGATTCTTTTTTTAACTCTTACAAAGGATAACCCCCATGACCACTGTAAAAATTATTGACTGTGCAAATATGGATGTCTGGTCTCAGCCCAACGATCAGGGGCTATCAGGTGTGCAGTCTTTTATGGGCATCAAATGCCTCACCGATGACGAGAAGACCCTCGTCCTTAAATTTCCCCACGCGCTTATCTGCGACTATTTTGACAACGACTGTCGTCAGCCCTCTCAATTGCAAGCATTTTTTGAACAACAGCCAGCCTTGCTTCAGTCTCTCTGCCAGAAAGCCCTTGACGATGAGGACGTACAAGCTCAACTGGAGAACAACGAGAACAGCATCTTCACAGTGAACGCCGATCATGTCGACCGCAAGGATTATCGTCCTCTGAAAGTGGCCTAAAACAAAACAAGCTCTACCCGCCTCTCAGGATGTATGATATAAATAGTCGTACGTGCTGATTTTTTACACCTTATAAATTGTAACCGATTTTATGGCTTTGTAAAAAAGCAGGAACAGCACGATGCCCCCACGTCCTTCTCTTCTGCCTGAAGACCTTGACGATCTTCACAGCGCAGGTCTTAAAGACCTCTCCCCCGAGGAATTGCTGTCCCTCGGCGCGTTGCAAGACCTTCCTGACGACTATATTCAGGAAACGGAACAACTTGAAGACGGAAGCTCGGTTTATGAGATCGGCGCTCCCGAACGCCCTACATCCTCGAACCCTCAAGATTTTTACGCCAATCTTGCGTCAACTCTCTCCGAAGAAGCCTTAACATCTCTCTCCACCCATCTGCTGGAAGCCATTGACGAAGACCTGAACTCCCGCAAGGAGTGGCTGGACAGCATTGAAAAGGTGCATCAGTATCTGGGCTTTTCTATCGAAGATACGACCCACACGCCGTTTCCCAATGCGACCACCACTTTCGATACGACCCTCGGCACCGCGTTGATTCGCTTTTACGCTACT
>BBVC01000106.1 GCA_001192655.1 Caedimonas varicaedens | reverse complement strand
GGGACGGGAGGCATTGTGGCGGCTCAACTTTTTGAAAAGGGGGTCTCTGTCAAAGAACAGAAACCGACCCTTAAAGACGACAAAGTCTTGACTGACGAGGAGTCCAGTAAATGATTAAAACCACCGATATTCCCAATCTTTTGATTAAAACAGCCCGCGTGGTATTTGGTCAATCGGAAAACTTCCCTGACGAATGGAAAGAGATTTATACCAGGCATACCTCCGATCGTGCAGAAGAAAACGACATTGAGATGAAATTCCTCGGCCTTGCGCAGGAAAAAGAAGAGGGCTCTGCTATTGCGTCCGATACCATGGGAGAGCGTCTGAAGCATCAATATCTTCACCGCACCGTGGGCAACTCTTTCAGCATTACGGAAGAAGCATTGGAAGATAATCAGTATAAAAACCAGTTCCCGAGCCAGATTGTGGGACTCAAGGATTCTCTGGCCACCACCAAAGAAGTAGTGGGAGCCAATCTTCTCAACAATGCTTTTGATCCTGATTACAGCTTTGCCGATGGTCAACCTTTATGTTCGCCCACCCGTCCTATTGATGAGGGCACGTATGCCAATACGTTTACGGATGTGCAGATGGACTTATCGGAAGCGGGGTTGGAGCGGGCTATTTTGCTCATCGGACAGATGAAATGGCACAACGGATTTATGGCCCGCCTGTTGCCTAAAAAGCTGATTATCCCCCCTCAGTTGCAGTTTTCCACTGTGCGCTTGCTTAAAAGCCCTTATCGGGTTGACAGCAGCCTCAATGACATTAACACGATCCATCACGAGAACTTTATCCCTGAAGGGTATCGGGTCAATCATTTTCTGGTCTCTCCGTCCTCGTGGTTTATTCTGACCAATGCGGAAAACGGCATGAAGTATTACAAGAGGCGTCCTGTTCAGTATAAATCTTACGTGGAGGAAAACACGGGCAACGTGGTCTTCAAAGCCACAGAGCGGTATTCTTTTGGATGTTCTAATGCGCGGTCTATTTTTGGATCACGGGGGACGTAAGGGATGAAACACAATCGCCCCTCCCTCAAGGTGAAACTGCCCAAACTGGGTACGTCTGTTCCCCAGCTCAAACTCAAAAGTCCAAGTCTTAAAATGAGCAAGGTTAAAGCGGATAAAGTGAAATCAGTGAAGGTTTGCATGCCCAAACTTCCTAAACTGCCCAAGCTGGGAACGTCTGTTTCAAAGATCAAGGTCTCAGACCTTCAAGCACCCACTGTTCCCAAGCTCGAAGACTCTCCTGTTCTCAAAGATGCCAAGCCGTTGAATTCTTCCCTGACCCTGAAGAAAACGCCTGTGAAGGGGTAAATCATGCCCTCTGTGTCTTCCTACAGTTTCCAAACGCTTCAAGCGTCTGTGTTGATTCAGGAGGCGTATGAGCGTATTGGCATTGCGGGAGAGATGACCGAACGACAAAAAGTCGATTCAGCGCTCCGGTCATTGAATTTTCTGTTGAGTCAATGGGCGACACGGGGCGTTCATTTATGGACGCTGAAGACGTGTTTGCTTCCGTTGATCGCCGGACAAAGAAAATTGACGCTTCCCCTTGAAGTGAAGAAGATTGTGTCCCTTTCTTTACGCACGTCTTACCGCATTCTGGGAGGAAGTGCGACGTCCGACAAAGAAGGAGACCCCACCAAAGCCTTTGACGGAGATGACACGACCGCCTGCCTCCAAACAGCAGAAAACGGCACGATCACCTATACTTACCCTGCCCACAATCCTCAACGCATTACCCTTGTGGGCATTTCTTCAAACGAAAACGCCAACTATACGCTGACGATTAAGGGTCTTGATCAAACGGGGCATTCTGTTCCCTTATTGACGCTTGCCCGGCAAACCTACAAAATGACGGAACAAGGAAAAAGCCTTGTTCACTGGGCAGAACTTCCCAGCCCTGATCTTTATCAGGGTTACAGCCTTCAGGAAACAGGCGGAGCCACGCTGAAGGTTCGGGAACTTTACCTGAATCAGGGTATCAGGGATACCGTTTTGACAGAACTCAGCCGATCAGAATACGATGCGACGCCGACCAAAGACCAGAGGGGTCGTCCCTGTTCTTTTTATAGTGACCGGCAACGAGAACCTTGTCTTTATCTCTGGCCCACCCCTGTGTCCAGCACGTCTTGTCTGGTGATGACGTATGAAGAGATGATGCCCGATGTGCTGTCCATGGGACAATTTGTGGATATTCCTGCACGATTTTATGAAGCGGTGTTGTGGGGCTTGGCGTATCAGTTATCCTGTAAGTATAAGCCAGCACTCATGGAACAAAGCCGTGCTTTAGCCGAAGAAGCGTTTAGAATCGCCACAGACGATGATACAGAAAGCACGCCGGTTACGCTTTATCCTGATGATGGAGGAGGACGATGAAAAAGTTGTACGAGCCTATGGGAATTTGTGATCGCACGGGGTTTAAGATGCCCTTGAAAGACCTTGTGAAGCAAATGGTGTGGAAAGGCAATCGTCTGGTATGGACACATCGTCTGGTGGGCAAAAACGAGGTGGATCCGCCCCGTGAGAGAGAGCGAGCGCGTCCTCGATATGCTGATCCCAAGCCCCTGAAAGACCCGCGACCTCCTCAACCGACTTCCGATCAGTTTCAAGCGGTGGATATTTCTGAGGTGCCGTATTCCGTCAGAGAACAAAAACTGAGGACTTTGAATTGGAACAAG
>BBVC01000105.1 GCA_001192655.1 Caedimonas varicaedens | reverse complement strand
ATTCATCAAGCCACAACCACACAGGGCGTGAACTTGATTTATGCTATGGATACAGAAGCTGTTGCGGATGGTGCAACCAAGATTGCCCGCGCAGATGTTCCTGACAGTGCGATTACCCAGATTTTGATTCAGGCTCTGATGAATCATAATCGTCCTTCTGTTGTTTAATTAAGCGCTTTAAGGAGATGAGCGATGGCATACCCAACAGCTGTGAATGATCAAATCACCGATGCTGTTTCTCAAACCAACGTAAAAGTGGTGGGAGAATCCCCTGCATTGGCTTTGGCATCCCAGATGTTGTCCGTGTGTCATGCTCATGCTCTCATGGCGTATAATGCGGTGTCTCATCAACATCAATCCAATATCGTTTCTTTATCAGGGACTGTGGATTCCATCAGTCAAATGAATACGCAACAATCCCAGATGTTTGGGGATATCGCCACCAAGATGGCAAAGTCCGATCAACTGATGCTAGAATCCAACAGAAGTATTTTAGACAAGCTTGTGGATTTACAAGCGATTTTACAAACAAAACCTAAGCCTTATGGTTAAATCCTGGGGCTAGCACATCGTCATTAAGGAGTATAGATTATGGCCACACAAACAGCCGTCAATGACCAGATTACCGATGCAATTACGCAAACCAATGTCAAGACTCTCGGGGAATCTCCTGCCGTTGCTTTAAGCAACTTGTATCAGGCTGTTTCCAATTCTTTTGCTTTGGGAATTCAGAATGCTACCTTTGCACAGCAACAGTCTAACATGATTCATCAGACAACCACGACCCAAGGGGTGAACTTGATTTATGCGGTTGACACTGAAGCCGTGGCAGATGCAAGTACCAAGATTTCCCGCGCAGGTATTCCTGATAACACCATGAACAGTGTGTTAATTCAGTCTCTGATGGGCAAATCTCCTTCTTTTGATCTCGGCAAGCTCGATCCTTATATGAGGAATACTGTTGAAGCGGCATTGAAAAAGGCAGCAAATTAACAATCCTTCCTTTCTCTGATAGCTCAATTCTTGTATAAAGAAGGAAGCTTATGAGAGAAAGTTTTTGGCTTCTGTTCACAAAAGAAAGGATTGTTTAAATGGCCACAGTGAATGACCAGATTACGGATGCGGTGACGCAGTCCAACGTGAAAGTGATTGCGGAATCTCCCGCCATGGCTATGTCGATGGTGTATCAGTCTATGGCGCAGGCGGTGAGCTTGTCCATGCAGAATGCGACCCTCTCCCAACAGAATATGGCAACCATCTCCCAATCGGTGGCAAGCGTGGCGTCCAAGAAGATTTTGGGACTGCTCGACGCGTAAGTCACAAGGAGCTAAAGCATGAATCAGGAAAGCACAGCTCTTGCGGTGATGGCGGATTTGCCCGATGCGTCTGTGGATTATATCAATGCCACGACATCTGCGTATTCCTCTAAAATAGGGCAATCCAATGCGTATCAAGCGGTCGCTCAAGCCGCTTCCCAAGCGATTCAAGATGCACGTGCCAGCCTTCAAAATACAGAAATGATGGTGGAAGCCGTGGAAGCCGTCATGAGCAAGAAACTGGCTAAATATGTGGAAACGGGAGATATTCCTAATGCGGAACTTTTGTTGACATTGATGGAGAAGTATTCGGGAGCCAATGGCCCTTTGGCCTTGAAGAACAAGTTTTTAGGCGACGTGAGCGCCACAGCATCGACCATTGCAGGAGAATTCCCCAGTGGCGCGTAAGAAACTCAACTCTTCTCCAGGAATTGCAGCACAAGAAGACGGAGGACAAAAAGCCCTCAGTGATCGTGATTTACTGGATATTTTGGAACAACGGTTTGCCTCCCGCCTGACCATCACCACGAATATTCTCAAGGAAGCCCACCTTCAAAAACCTTTGACGGGCAAAGACTTGTCGCCTGTTCTCCCTACTTTGAACAGAGTCTTTCTCGCGAAGATTTTGCTCCGCATTATTGCCCTGGGAGAAGCGGAAGAAGGAGCGGATCGGGAGACGTTATCCACGTTGTGGTATACAGCGAATCAGTTGATGGATCAGCTGATGGGAACACTCTCCTCGTCCAGCCCTGTTTCTCACGTGGCCCAAAAGATCGAGCGTCTCCATCGTCATATTGCCCGAAAAGAAAAGCATATCGCCGGCCAGATCGGTCAAGCGCAACAACAGATTCACAAAGCCCACGCACGGATTATGCCTCGCTCTTCTCCTCAAGCCCCCGCAGTCTCAGGTTAGATCGTCTCCGATCAACGCCCTTTCTGTTTCCGCGAAGGGAAGCCTTTTGACGACGGGATAATCTTGCTTTTTCCTGCACTTGCTGTTTCGCATAGGCCAGAAGCCACGCTTCCTGATAGGCGTGCCATTCCGGGGTTTTATCCATGAGTTGTCCCATCATCTCCTGCCATTGTTTGCGGGGGAGCTTGTCTTTCATTTTGTAGAGCGCCTGACGGGTAAAGGCGTTCACATAGGCTTTGCGAGCTTGGTCGCAGGCTTTCAAATGTTTATCGTGAGCGGTCACTGGAGGGACAGACCTTTCTTTGAAGAGGCAAACAAAAGGTGGGGAGTCAAATC
>BBVC01000104.1 GCA_001192655.1 Caedimonas varicaedens | reverse complement strand
TATGTTGTTAGCTATATAGTAAACACGAACACCCAGGCGATTAAGAAAAGCCTTTTCAGCATGTTCATAACTCCGTACTCCATAAAGAATGACATGTCGGGGATGAAGTTTGGAGCCAGGATCGGCAATATTGATGAGTTGAGGGTCTCCATACCCCAAAAGACTTGCAACAGGCATCCCATGATACGCGTGAGAGAGACTTGTTTCAGGCGTATGGGCATCCATATGTGCATCAATCCAGAGCAACCCAAAATTTTCCTTGGAGCACAACGCATGGGTTACTCCGCTCCACGTTCCAATGGCAATAGAGTGATCTCCTCCCACGATAATAGGAAAATCGCCTCGATCAACAACTTTGGCCACTTGATTGGCTAATCGGGTTATATGTTCCACAATCAGAGGCAATGTTGGAGCACCTGGTGAAAGTTGGGATCCTTTTGCTTTTTGAGAAGGATAAATAATATTTTCCCATTGCACGGCGACTCCCCATTGGGAAAGTTTTGTTTTCAGGGCAGAAGCATAAATTGCATCAGGACCATTTTCTGTTTCCCGAATTTGCGCACCCCACCCCAAAGCAGCACCAATCACCGCATACGTTCGTGATTCTTTCTCAGGAGTTATGGAATCTCTGGGAAATATCATACGCCCTCCTGTTATTTTTTATTGTGTAGAGATAATATTATTATAGAAATATCATTAATAATGGATCTAAAAAGAAATATTATCCTGGTTTTCTCATTTTACTGTTGCTTTTTCTGCCTCTTCAATAAGGCGGCGCGCCATAATACGCATGGGACTGATAAAATGAGCGCCCCCCCACATTTCCTGATCAAAAACAAAAGGCAACTCTGTACAGCCTAAAATAATGATTTCAGCACCCTGTTTCTGTAATAGAGTCACAATATCCCGCAATATTTCGCGGACGATGGGTGTCCCAATCGAGGTCGCCTTCAAACCATAAACAGGGTTGTAGATTGTATCATCGACAAATTTCTGTTCGTGTTCATCAGCCTGAATCAATTCAATGCCGTGCAGAGTGAGATAATGATGATAAACTCTGGAAGCGCGTTCTCCACTGGTCGAAATTAAACCGACGCGCGTAATGGAAGGATAGGTTGTTTTGATGGCTAGAACTGACTCTTCAATAAGATTTAAAATCTGAACGTAATGACTGAAATCGCTTTGGAACAAAGCCTGCTCAAGTGGATCAAAAAGGACAGGCGCGTGATACGTATTACAGGGAATACAAACAGAAAGAGGCCGTTGATGCTGTTCAGCAACCAGGACCATGGATTTAAGAATGTTAAAAATAATAGGTGTCGGGTTAGGGCAATGAGGATCGAAAATATAGGATGCCCGATCAGGGACAATGCTGGGAATAGAAAAGTGGATCACATCATAATGATCCTGATCACAGGTAACAGATTTCAGGTGTGTCGCCTCTTCAATAATGTAACCATGCAACAGGCGCCCAGCTTCAGGCCCCAATCCACCCAAAATTCCAATAAGTCCAGTCTGTTTCATTGAGTCAGCGCTTTACAACCTTTTTAAACTCTTCTATTACTAGAAAAAATAAATGACAGGTATATCACAATGTCCATTCTCTATATAGATGGTTTAGATACAATAGTCGATAAATATAACACGTACATTGTCGATCTATGGGGCGTCATCCATGACGGCACCAAAACGTATCCAAAAGTGGAAGATTGTCTTATTGAACTTCAGCGTCGAGGAAAAAAAGTTTACTTTCTGTCCAATTCTCCTCGACGATCCAGTATTGTTGCTGAACAGCTTGAGAGATTGGGAGTCAAATCCGAATATTACAATGGACTTCATACATCAGGGGAAGATGCGTACGAAACAATTTCAGAAAAAATAGACCCTTTTTATACCCAGTTGGGAATTAATGCTTATCCTTTAAGCCTTCATATGCACTCTCAGCTTTTTCAAGATCTGAACCTCACTCTCGTTGACCAAATTGAAAGTGCTTCGTTCATCATGAATACAGGACCTGAAATGGTACAGCCCGAAGATTTCGACCACGTTTTACAGAAAGCCCAACAACTTTCCGTACCTATGGTTTGCGTTAACCCGGATATTTCAGTTATTTCAGGCGGGAAAGTTACTTTATGTGCCGGCACAGTTGCCGCTCGTTACCAATCCCTGGGAGGCATCGTAAAATATCACGGGAAACCCTATCCAGAAATTTACAGGAATTTGCTAAAGAAAATGGGAATTACAGATACTGGAGACGTTCTTGTCATTGGAGACTCTCTTGCAACGGATATCAAGGGAGCAAATGTTATGGGGATTGATGCGGCATTAGTGCTGACCGGTTTGTCTGAACAGGAATTCGGCCTAAATGAGGCAGCACGCGAGCGGTTAGAGCAATCAACAAAATACAAGGACATCCATCCTACTTACGTCTTGCCCGCATTCAAATTATAAAATTTCCTATTGACACTCAAGCACTACCCACTAGAAGTTGGTAGGTGGATTCCTAGACTGTAAATCGTTATCAGTCTAAAGAGATATTATTGACGTTTTCTGAATGTTGCATATCTGATGCTGACTCTGTCACTGTTAAGAGATTAAATTGGGCGTTTTAAGAAGAGCAAATTATCGAATCGAGTCAAGAGTCTTTTTGCGGGTTTTATCCAAGCAAAGAATCGTTGTCAATAGCACACACAGATGACCGAAGTAATGAGCACGCTAGTGACCGTGCTGCCCCTTCACCTCTCTTTCATTTTTCAAGTGTCCTTGGGCATCATAATATCCCAGGCAGAGTGATTGCCAAAAAAGACTCCCTTCCCCCTAAATCTCCACCGATATAACGCACCTCACCTGAACAGCGGTACGGACGGAGAGCGAAAATCAATGGTGACCCCCATTGTCTAGAGCAATTTTAGTTAAAATGTGAGACTGTTTTGGGTGATAATTTCACCACTTTATTTTCTTCGTAGACCAGATCAGGCGTTATAAGCAGCGATAGCGTTTCGTGCCTCTACCAAAGATTCATAGTCTTTCAAAAACACTTCTTCGTATTTAATCGACCGCTAGACACTGTTATCAAATGTTAATATTAATGGCTGCCAACGCAATGAAGGAAAGAAAGGTGACATCCAGCTTATTGTAACGGACCGACAATCTTCTGTTTTCCTTGATTTTTCCAAAAAATATTTCAATTCGTTTCCGTAATTTGTAAATAATTTTGTCATAAATGATCGGCTCCTTACGATTTTTTCTTCCTGGAATTACAGGCACATTGTTGTTTGAAACCAATGTGACCCGATGGGTGTTGCTATCATATCCCATGTCTTCGACGACATAACATCCCACCACTTCTGCGGTTAACTCATCGGCAACTGTCATGTCTGAGACATTGCCGCCCGTAAGAAATCCTTCAACCACATGACTTTCCGCGGTAATGGCTAAGTGCAACTTTGTGGTGATCCCTGCACGATTCTTTCCCCGTGAAAACTGCCCCCTTTTTGACCACCTTCGTGACGATGAACCGTGAAAGTGGTGGAGTCTGCTGCCAAAACGATATTCATCGTTAATTTCTTGGGTTGCTGTAACCTGGAAAGAATAGACTACCACAAGCCTCGTTCACTTCCTCGTTTGAATCGAAGATAAATAGCGTGCCAATTCCCATAACAGGAAGGTAAATCACGACAAGGAATACCTGTCCGCAAAACGTACAAAATAGCGCAGAAAACATTGAAATGGCTGATCTTGGGAGGTCTACCCTTCTAAATATATTGGCCCTCAATAACAGGAAGAATCTCTTGCTTAAAAAATAGAGGAGTGACAGGAAATAAGCGTGTATCCAGCGTTGTGTCCTTCTTGAAAAGACAGCCTATAGCACATGATTACCTTTGATAACAGTGTCTAGTGAAGTGAGTCACTTATTCTAAACTGAAACGGTTGTATTGTAATCATAAAAATAGCATCTGTGCTCTTGATTCTTTTTTGGAACCTTCGTAGACTGCTACCCATCAAGAAATGAAAGTGCCGTTATGAGCAAAAAGCTATCTTTTCAAGAAATTATTCTAAAACTGCAAAATTTCTGGTCTCAACAAGGATGCGTCATCCTTCAGCCTTATGATCTGGAAATGGGTGCAGGCACTTTTCACCCCGCAACAACGCTTCGCCCCTTGGGTCCTGATCCCTGGCGCGCTGCGTTTGTTCAGCCCTCGCGCCGACCGGCTGATGGGCGGTATGGAGAAAATCCCAATCGTGTTCAGCAACACCATCAATTTCAAGTCATTTTAAAGCCCTCTCCCCCTAATGTTCAGGAACTTTATCTGGAAAGTCTCAGGCTTGTGGGGATTGACCCGCAAGAGCATGATATCCGTTTTGTGGAAGATGACTGGGAAAGCCCGACGCTAGGTGCTTCAGGATTAGGCTGGGAAGTCTGGTGTGACGGGATGGAAATCACGCAGTTTACGTATTTTCAACAAGTTGGCGGAATCGAGTGTCATCCTGTCTCTGCAGAGATTACTTATGGGCTTGAGCGTATGACAATGCAAGGCATACAAGAAGTCGACAGTCTTTACGACATTGATTGGAACGGAAGTGAAGGACGCGCGAAGATGACTTATAGCGATGTCTTCAAACGCAATGAAAGAGAGATGTCCGCCTATAATTTTGTCTATGCCAATACACATAAACTTCTACAGCATTTTAAGGATGCCGAGGAAGAGTGTGCTGTTTTATTACAGGCAAAATTACCTTTGCCCGCCTATGAACAATGTGTGAAAGCAAGCCACTGTTTCAATCTGTTGCAAGCACGGGGCGTCATTAGTGTTATGGAACGCGCTAGTTATATCTCTCGCGTGCGTGTTCTTGCAAAAGGATGTTGTGAACTTTATATGGAAACCTATGAATCAAAACAGAGTATATCTTAATGTTCAAGGAACTTCTTATCGAACTTTTCTCTGAAGAAATCCCTGCCCGCATGCAGACAGACGCTGCAAAAAACTTTAAATCTCTCTTTAGCGAAAAAATGACCAGGCGGGGGATCCCTTTTGGTTCCGTGAATACCTATGTCACACCACGCCGACTTGTCCTGCATGCAAAAGATCTGCCGGAAAAACAAGAGGATTGGGAAGAAGAACGGCGCGGCCCCCGCATTGACGCCCCTTCCCCTGCCATTGAAGGTTTCCTTGCATCTGCCGGCGTCACACTCAGGGAATGTGAGCAGCGCGAAACACCAAAAGGTTCCTTTTATTTCCTTACTCTTAAAAAGCAGGGACAAAAAATCCGGGATATCTTGCCTCAGGTTATTCGAGAAATAATCTATGAATTTCCCTGGCCGAAGTCTATGCGATGGGCAGCAAGCCAGCATTCATGGGTCCGTCCTCTGCACTCGGGTGTATGCGTTTTTGACGAGCAGACCATTCTCTTTGAGGTGTTAATGGGGAAAGAAGAAGACCCTGATGCTCCTCGCGTTTATTTTAATGATATAAGTTATGGTCACCGTTTTCTGAATCCTGAGCCTTTTAAGGTCAAAAATTTTACGCAATACAGTCGTGAGCTTCGCGCCCGTCACGTTATCCTCGACCAGGAAGAGAGAAAAGCAGAAATTCTGACAGAAGTACAAAAACTGGCAGAAGAAATGGGCTATCAGTTACACCATGATCCTGGTTTGCTCGAGGAAGTTACCGGACTTGTGGAATGGCCTGTCTTTTTTACAGGGTCTATTGATCCTTCCTTTATGTCGCTTCCACCCGAGGTTTTGGTCACATCCATGCGCGTCCATCAACGTTATTTCGCCCTGGAAACACCAGAGGGAGCCTTGGCTTCTTCCTTTATTATTGTGGCTAATACAAAGGCGCGAGATAAAGGAAAAAAAATTGTTCTCGGCAATGAGCGCGTCCTGAAAGCACGCCTTGCTGATGCGCAGTTTTTCTATGAGCAGGATAAAAAAATATCTTTGCAAGAACATGCCAAAAAACTTCAAAACGTTATTTTTCATGATTTGCTGGGAACGATGGCAGAAAAAGTTGATCGACTGAAAATAGCCGCAGAGTTTCTGGCGCCAAAGTTCGGCATCAGCCCAGGAAATTGCCAAAAATGGATTGAAATCCTTAAAGCGGATCTTGTCACGGAAATGGTGGGTGAATTTCCTGAACTCCAGGGAACCATGGGGAAATACTACGCCATTGCCCAGGGAGCAGAACCTCAGGACGCACAGGCCATCGAAGAACATTATTCGCCCCGGGGAAGTCAAGACCAGCTTCCTGCTTCCGAGTTGGGACGATTCTTCGCTTTAATCGATCGATTTGATACGCTGATCGGCTTTTTTGCGATGGGCATCAAACCAACAGGCTCGAAGGATCCTTATGCCCTTCGTCGAACAGCGCTGGGGATTATTCGCCTTTTGGAAGATGAAAAAAAAGACTTCAATTTTGATGATTTTTTATCGTGGATTTATAACTGCCTGAGAGAGAAGCCAGGGATTATTCCTCTTGAATCTCTTGATGGGCAACTGAGAGAGTTCTTTGTCGAACGCCTGAAAATCTATTGGCGAGACCAGGGAATTTCTCATGATGTGATGGCAGCGGCGTTTAGCGTAGGCCGAGATGATACGCTGTATGTTTTAAAACGACGCTGTCAGGTGCTTCAAAAATTTCTCAAGAGTAAAAACGAGACGGGCAATGCGCTTCTTTCCGCCTATCGTCGTGCTTGCAATATCATTCGCATTGAAGAAGGCAAAGATCGTATTGATTATCGTGGAGAAGTAGATAAAAGTCTTCTGGAAGAAAAAGCTGAGATACAGCTTTTCGAAGCTTTGCAAAAGTTGGTGCCTTCTTTTCAGGAAGCTTTTAAATCTCATAATTTCGCCTCAGTCATGAACGAGCTGGCAATGCTTAAACCTGTGATTGACACCTATTTTAATGATGTTAAAGTGAACGCAGATAATCCTAAAATACGAGCCAATCGATTAAGAACATTATCTTTTTTTAGATTAACCATAGAAAAGATTGCTGACTTTTCAAAAATTGAGGACACGCTATGACCCCTGATATTAAAAAAAATCTTATAGCAAAAGCTGAAGCGGCTTGCCAAAAATCTTATGCACCTTATTCAAAATTTCATGTAGGTGCTGCTGTTCTGACAGAAGCAGGAAATATATACGAAGGTTGCAATGTAGAGAATGTCAGTTATGGGCTTACGGTTTGTGCTGAGCGAAATGCCGTCTTTCAGGCTGTTGCTGCAGAAGGAAAAAATATGCAGATCAAAGCTGTCGCTGTTTTCACCTCAGATAATGAGAATGAGTGCACCCCTTGCGGTGCTTGCCGTCAGGTTATTGCGGAATTTAGCAATAAAGAAGCAGCTATTTTCCATCGAGCAGAAAATGGATGGAATGAATCTTCTATCGGGATGATGCTTCCTCATAGCTTTCAAATGACGTAATTTCTATACCCATCGTACTTGAAGCTCATCTGGGTTTGAAACTTTTGCGCGGATGGGTATGCAGCTCATAGGGATAAAGGCGAAAAAATCAAAGAAAGTTCATTACGAGCTCTATAAGAAAATAAAAGGGAATCCAACATCCCTTTTATTTCACTCTTTGACTTTCAAATGTGGGGTATCCAGCTTAAGGCGTTCCTCTCTCAAATTCTATCAAGGATTTGAATAAAAAAGGTTTCTAAAGCCAAGACCCCACAACAATGAAAAATAAATGTCTATCTATGTTTAATCTTTTAAGATTTGGTCAAAATCTAATATATAGCTCTTCTCATAATAGTCCGATTTGGTATATGATGCTTTCCCAACTACCGAGAGGAGGCGTCCATTCCTGCTGCTTATAGTTTTATGATTTAAGGAAAAAAGTGATGAATCTGTTGGATTCAGGTGTCAGTATGGCCCTAGTTTCTGATCAATTTCAAATTGGCAAGACTACTACTGTTTACGAATAGCAACAGCGTCGCCATGAAAGCGATGACTTTCGTTCAAGGAAGCCCCGGAGTGTTGGCTATGGTCATAAAGTGGCAGATTGGGAAGCTTTTAAACTGTTTGCACAGACCCATGTACATAAGACACAATCAGAAATGGCTAATGCTTGGGATGGAACGATGAGTCGCCAAACAATGAGCCATTGTCTGCAAAAGATCAATTTCACACGAAAAAAAAGACTTACGGATACAAAGAGCGAGATGCAATCAAATGCGCATCGTTTATAGCTATAGCT
>BBVC01000103.1 GCA_001192655.1 Caedimonas varicaedens | reverse complement strand
TATGTTGTTAGCTATATTTTAGCCTCAAAGGCGTATGAATCTCTGTTTTTGTGAATGAGTCCGGTATCGATGACACGGAAGATTATCTTTATGGCTACAGTCCAAGAGGTCAACGATTTTATGCCCTGAGGCGAGGATCAAGAACAACACGCGTGAGTATGATTGGCCGCCCTCAACAAAAAAGACTTCCAGGTTCCCATGACATTTGCAGGATACTGTAACACTAAGGTTGTGGAAGCATGAGAGAGCAGGAACTTGTTCCTATCCTCAAGCCAGGGCAGACAGTGATTTTGGATAATGCCAGATTTCACAAATCGAAGAAAATTGAGAAGATGATTACGGATGCCGGATGCACCCTTTTGTATCTTCCCCCGTATTCTCCCGATCTCAACGATATTGAGCATGCATGGTTTCTCGTCAAAAACAAAATTAGGAAAAATATTCCAACTTTAAATCACTGCATGAGGCGGTAGATTATGCCTTACAATAGTACAGACTATTAGGAGAAGAGCTATAAATTAACTGGATGTTTCTCCACTTTCCCCCGAGCAAGATAGGTATAAACAGTAGGGATCACAAAAAGAGTCATAAGTGTTCCAATGGTGAGTCCCCCCACAATGACCCAGCCAATAGAATTTCGACTTTCTGCTCCAGCACCTGTATCCAAAGCAAGAGGAATATTGCCCAAAATCATTGCTGCCGTTGTCATCAAAATAGGACGCAGCCGAAGGTTTGAAGCCTCAACCACCGCCTCCAGAATCGTATGGCCTCTCTCGCGTAACTGATTGGCGAACTCAACAATCATGATCCCATTCTTCGTAATAAGCCCAATAAGTGTCACCATGCCAATTTGACTATAAACGTTCAGCGTTCCTTTTGTCAGAACAAGTGCCATTAAAGCTCCTGTCAGAGCAAGAGGAACAGAAAGCATAATAATGAGAGGATCACGGAAACTTTCAAATTGAGCAGAAAGAACAAGATAAATAAAAACAAGAGATAAAAGGAGGGTGATATACAACTCTCGCCCTGTTTTCTTGAACTCTCGCGAACCTTCCTTATAATCAATAGTCGTCCCCGCAGAGATGTGTTTACGAACAACTTTTTCAAGTGTATCCAGGGACTGCCCCAATGTCGCTCCTGGACCAAGACCAGCAGAAATCGTTACAGCGTGTTGCTGGTTAAAGCGATTTAGCTCTTTGGGCGCTGATGTTTCCTTAATTTTCACAAGATTTGCCAATTGAATCATGGTATTATCACGACCGCGTACGAAAAGATCTGTAATGTCTTCAGGATTTCGGCGCTCCTCATCTCGAATTTGCACAATAACGTCATATTGCTTTCCTTCCCGCTTAAAGCGCGTCACCTGCTTTCCACCCAACAGAGTTTCCAAAGTACGATCAATCGTCGCAACTGAAACATCTACCGCTGAGCTTTTCTCGCGATCAATTGTCAGTCGCAATTCAGGTTTGTCCAGCTTGATATCTGCATCAAGATCCGCAAGCTCTTTAAATTGAGCCGCCTCTTTAAGAATTTTCTTCGTCAGCTGATCCAGTTTCTCATAGGAAAGATCAGTTTTGATAACCAGTTGAATGGGGCGCTCAATAGGGCTGCTGCCGAGAGAACCAGGATTCATGGCAAACGCTAAAAGACCAGGAATAGAAAACAATTGGGGCGCCAATTCTGCTGTAATGGCTTGCTGTTTGCGATGACGTATTGCCCAGGGTTTTAAAGAGAGGAAACTCAGTATCTGAGAAACATAAGGCCGACCAGAAACAACAAAGTATTCTTCAACTTCAGGGATTTTTTTATAAAAAAGTTCCATTTTTTTTGCATACTTATCTGTAAATCCAATTGTTGATCCTTCAGGCGCCATCCCAATCGCCATAATAAATCCTCGATCTTCTACAGGAGAAAGCTCAGAAGGTAACATCCTGAAAAACATCACATTCAAGAGGAGTGATACAACTCCCATCAGGACAACCAAAAACCTTTTTTTCAAAAGAGCCATCAAAAGATTTTTATATGCCTCATTAAGTTTAATAAGAAAATTTTCAATGTTATTATAAATCTTGCCGTGTTTTTCATGAGGTCTCAGTAACCGCGCGCACATCATGGGCGAAAGCGTTAAAGCCACAACACCTGATACAAGAACCGCACATGCAAGTGTCAGGGAAAATTCCAGAAATAAGCGACCAACCTTCCCCTGCATAAAAGCAATAGGAGCATAAACAGCCACCAGCGTCGTGGTCATCGAAATAATGGCGAACATAATCTCTTTGCTTCCCTTGATTGCGGCCTCAAGGGGTTTAAGTCCTTTCTCAATATAACGATAAACATTTTCAAGCATGACAATAGCATCATCAACAACCAGACCGATCGCCAAAACAAGAGAGAGCAACGTCAACGTATTAATTGTAAAACCCAGAACATGCATCAAGGCAAAAGTCGTGATAAGGGAAACAGGGATTGTCACAAGAGGAATAAGAGTCGAACGCAAATTCCTTAAAAAGAGAAAAATAACCGCCATCACCAAGAAAATGGCTTCGAGGATCGTCTTATAAACGGACTTGATCGAATGATCGATAAAAACAGATATATCATAGGCAATATCAACCTTCATGCCCGCGGGAAGAGCTTGACGGATTTCAGGAAACATCTCGTGAACAGCGCGAGAGATATCCAATGGATTTGCAATCGCCTGTTTAACAATCCCTAGGGCAATGGCATTTTGTCCATTGAAGCGTACATAGGAACGCTCATCTGCTGCGCCTAATTCCGCACGCCCCACATCTTTTAATTTAACAGGATAATCACGAACAACTTTTAAAATAAGATTTTCAAACTGCTGAGGCGTTTTCAGATCAGTTTCTGAAAGTACTGTAAACTCTCGCTCAACACTTTCAATACGTCCTGCCGGAACTTCCAGATTTTGCTTTTCCAAGGCCGTTTCCACATCTTGAACCGTTAATCCAAAGCCCGCAAGCTTCAAGCGATCCAGCCAGATGCGCATAGCAAAGATACGCTGCCCCAAAATCTGGACTTCGGCTACGCCCTCAATGGTTTTAAGACGATCCTTGACATAGCGATCTGCATAATCTGTAATTTCAAGAGGAGATTGCTGTTCTCCTGAAAAAGCCAAGTAAATGATGGGTTCTGCATCCGCTTCAACTTTTGCAATCACAGGCTCATCAATATTATTGGGTAAAGAACCACGTACACGACTGACACGATCTCGGATATCATTGGCCGCCGCTTCCAAATCACGGCCGATCTTAAAACGCAACGTAATCTGGCTGAACTCCTGACGACTGCTTGACGTCATCATATCAAGCTGTTCCAAACCCGCGAGCGTTTCCTCAAGTTTTTGCGTCACTTGAGTTTCCACAATCTCAGCGCTGGCCCCTTTCCAGGTTGTCTCGACTGTCACAACAGGCTCATCAATATTGGGATATTCCCTGACAGATAAACGTTCGAAAGAAATAACGCCTATGAGAACCATCAGAAAATTAAGAACGAGTGTAAAAACAGGGCGACGGATACAAAATTCGGGTAAATTCATAATACGTTTTTACTTTTTTGTTCAGGCACAATTTTCACCGGTATTCCATCATTTATTTTAATTTGTCCTGCCGTAATAACCTTGTCATGTGCAGAAAGACCCTGACGAATTTCAACCATGGCCTCGCGACGCACCCCAATATTTACCTGGGTAAATTTTGCCTTGCCCTCTATAACTTTATAAACAAAATGATGATCGCCCTGACTGACCAGGGCTTCTTCAGGAATCAACAGGGAATTTTCCCGCGCTTCTAAAATAACTTTTACACGCACAAACATACCTGGTTTCAATAAAAGACCCGGATTGGGTAGCTTGCCCTTTACCTGAATGTTGCGACCGCTTTCATTAATGACAGGATCAATGGCAAGAATTTCTCCTATAAACTTCTTATCCGGAAAAATATCTGATGTAATCTCTATTTTTTGCCCGACTTTCAGATTTAATAAATAAATTTCAGGCAAGGAAAACTGAATTTTGATGGGATCAAGGTTCACCAGCATAGCAATATCCTGACCTGCTTGAAGATAATCCCCCAAATTTATTTTGCGCAGACCGATAAACCCATCAAAAGGAGCCAGAATTCTTGTTTTTTCAAGCTCCGCCTTTTTTCGTTTGAGAACGGCTTCGTCCACTTTAAATTTTGAAATAGCTTCGTCTTTCTTCCCGCCCGATGTATAATTTTGTCTGTAGAGAGAATTCTGACGCTGATTTTGGGCTTCGCTGAAGGAAAGATTTGCTTCAGATTCTGCAACGCTTGCCGCATAGATGCTGTCATCAAGCTTAACAAGCAGATCACCCTTGGAAACTTTCTGCCCCTCATGGAAGCCAATATCGGCAACACGCCCTGCAATTTCAGGACGTACCATGACAGACGCATCGCCTTCCATTGTACCAACAGTCACAACCTCGTCATAGATCGTTTCCTGCTTGACTCCTGAAACCTCAACAGGCATTGCAAAACCGGCAAGAAATCCCCCTGCTGTCGATTGAGCGTTTTTTCCCAAATATGTTTTAAAAATCCAGCTTGCACCCAACCCTAGACAAGTCAGCCCTAAAATCAGATAGGTTAAACGAAAAGAGCTATCCCTAGATTTTTTTTTAATCATTGCTTTCTGCCTAAAAAATATTCAGAATTTTAACCTGCTTTCAGAATATTTGAAAGAACTTCTGTTAATGCAATTTTATTTTTCTGTATCTCATCCAATTCTCGGGGCTTAAACGGACAGACAAATGAATCCCATCTTTTTCGTCTCTGCGGGAAAGAACTTCACCATGCTGATAAAACCAGGCAAGCTTTTCTCCTGCACTCAGAGGCACGATGACCTCAGCAATGCGGTGCTGTTCTCCCAATTTTTCCTCTATCCGTTTAAGAAGAACTTCTACTCCCTGCCCCGTTAAAGCAGAAAGGGGGATACTGTCTGGAGATATGAAAAGAGCTTGTACAGGTTCAGAGATAAGATCAATTTTATTAAGAACTTCAATGAAATTTTTTTCCAATGCCTCAGAAAGCTCTAATTCTTCCAAAACCTTTATAACTTCCTGCTTTTGGTTAAGAGTTTCTGTGTGGGAAATATCACGGACATGGACAATAAGATCAGCTTCCAAAACTTCTTCAAGTGTCGCCCGGAAAGAAGCAATAAGGTGGGCGGGAAGATCAGAAATAAATCCTACTGTATCCGATAAAATAATTTCCTTTCCGGAAGGAAGTTTTACGATACGCATCGTGGGATCCAATGTTGCAAACAACAAGTCCTCAGCAAAAACATCCGCTCGCGTAAGACGATTGAAAAGGGTTGATTTTCCGGCATTTGTATAGCCTACCAAGGCAACGACCGCATAAGGAACCCGTTTGCGCGCCTGACGATGTAGAGAGCGAGTACGCTTGACATCCTCAAGTTCTTTTTTAAGTTTTATGATGCGTTGACTGATAAGGCGACGATCCATTTCCAACTGGGTTTCGCCTGGCCCCCCGATAAACCCAAGCCCGCCTCGTTGTCGTTCAAGGTGTGTCCAGGAGCGCACCAGGCGGCTTCGCTGATACATAAGGGCAGCCAACTCAACTTGCAGCCGTCCTTCTGCTGTTCTAGCTCTAGCGCCAAAAATCTCAAGAATCAATGCGGTACGATCAATAACCTTACAACGCAACGCTTTTTCTAAATTACGCTGTTGTACTGGCGTGAGAGAAGAACCCAAGATCAGTAAATCAACATCTTTTTCAGCAACATAGGACTTTAAAAGAGAAACTTGACCCTGACCAAAAAGTGTTGAGGGACGAATTTCACGCAAATGCAAAACACTGCTGTGGACAATCTTTAATTTGATGGCAAGAGCCAAACCTATGGTTTCTTCAAGGCGCGCCTCAGGATTACAGGACGAACGAGATCGCTCCCGAAGATCAGGATAAATCACCATGGCGCACTTGGAAGATGAAGAAAAATCTTCAGTCTCTTTTGTCAAAATCAGCTCCCACAAGCCATGTTAAAGAGCTGTTTAATCTTCAACTTTCTCTGCATCAAAAAGTTGAACTGGATTAATGGGCATAACAGTTGAAATAGCGTGTTTATAAACCAGTTGAGAATGAGCATCTCGACGTAACAATACCGAAAAATTATCAAACCAGGTGACAATACCCTGAAGCTTAACTCCATTAACCAAAAAAAGTGTAACAGGGTTTTTATTTTTGCGAAGATGATTTAAAAATACATCTTGCAAATTATTGGTTTTCTCTGACATTTATGACTCCATTTTTTATGTTGTCGTGGAGGTTGCCTTATTTTTAAATTAGATAGCAAAAGTAAATTTTCAGTTCAAATATCTTCTTCATCTCATTTCTGTGCTAAACCTAAATACTTTCCAAAGGCAGAACAATCCGGGAATTTTTTTAAATCCTGGGATTGGTCTTCAATGGGTCGTAATCCACCCACAATAACAGGAGTACATCCTGAATTGCGTGCACACTGAATATCAATCATGCTATCACCGACAAAAAGAACATCTTTTGAGGATATACCCTCGATCGAACCCAAAGCAAGCTTCACAGGCAAAGATGACGGCTTGTCACTTTCCGCGTCGCTTGACCCCACGATGGCTCCAAAATAGTCTTTCCAATTTAAAAATTCAACCTCTTTACGTAAAAAATTGCCATTTTTATTGCTAACCAAAGCCATGTAGACATTATTTCTCTTTAAATGAGCCAAAAGATCTCGTGCTCCCGGCAATGGCAAAAGGAATTTTAAATGGACTTCTTCATAAAGTTTATAATAAATACGCTGAACCTCTCTCCAATTATCTCCAAATGTATGGGGAAAACTATCTTTCACAGAGATTTGAGGTCTTTTAAAAAACTGTCTCTCTGTTAAGAGAGGTCGGCCATAGTAATCCAGTATTTTATTAAAAACATAATATGTGGTACGCCAGCTATCTACCAGGGTATTATCCCAATCAAAAAGAATGGCTTTTGGCAATCCTTCTTCTTGACGGTTTGATAAATGAGCTTTTTCCATTTTGCTTATCCCCTGATACAATCACAAAATATTTTTTACGTAAATCAAAGTGGTTAAAGAAGCTCCCTTTCAGGAAGCAAGCGTCCATTTATTACATACGAATTTTACCAGATTGGATGCTTCTAAAAAATATTCCCTGCGCACCCAGCTAAGCTCTTTAGTAATTAGGCTCTTTCGTTAACTTTAATACACACAGACGTATAATACCATCCAAAATTTGTTGATTTGCAAGACATGTTTGAATTTCATCGTTTTTATCAACGATTCAGATATTAGACACGAGATTTTTCTATAATATCCCTGTAACGATCAAGTATTTTTCATAATAAGCGAAAGAAGAGTCGTCAGTTTATTTTTTAATTCAATTCGAGGAACGACCATATCCACCATTCCATGTTCCAATAAATATTCGGCCGTTTGAAAGCCCTTTGGCAATTCGTGTTTAATGGTTTGCTGAATAACGCGAAGACCCGCAAAACCGATCATCGCACCCGGCTCTGCAATGGCGATATCCCCTAGCATGGCAAAGGATGCTGATACACCGCCTGTGGTAGGATCAGTCAACAACGTGATATAGGGTAATTTCGCTTCCTTCACCTGCATTATCGCAAGGGTCGTGCGGGGCATTTGCATCAGTGAGATAATTCCCTCTTGCATTCGCGCTCCCCCAGACGCAGGAACCACAATGAACGCAGCCTTTTCTTGCACGGCTGTTTCTGCTCCTGCCAGGATGCCATTTCCCACAGCAGCTCCCATAGACCCACCCATAAAGTTAAAGTCAAAAACGACCATAACAACAGGAAAGCCCCCTATTTTTCCTTTTGCGACAATAATAGCATCTTCTTCTTGTGTCTTTTGGCGTGCTTCTTTCAGACGTTCACTATACTTTCTGGAATCTCGAAACCGCAGAGGATCCTGAACAGCAGAAGGAAAAGAGATACGTTGATAAGCGCTCTGATCAAATAAGAGATTGAGCCTCTTCTTTGCAGCCAATCGCATGTGATGTCCACAATGACGACAAACAAAAAGATTTTCCTCCAAATCCCGATGAAAAATCATTTGTTCACACTTTGAACATTTATCCCACAGATTGTCAGGAACGTCTTTTCCGACAAGCGCTCTTAATTTTGGTCGCACAAAGCTGGTAAGCCAGTTCATAATTGCCTCAATCTAAGCTCATCCCAAGGTCTTCTTTTAGCATATTTTAATAAAGTTGTCATAACAAACAATCTCATTTAAGTTTTCGATAAAGCAGATAAGGTTCTGGTTCATCTCTATGAACAGAAACTTCTTGCCAACCGTGTTTTTGATAAAATTGGCAAGCACCCAGATTATCCAGGGCTATTTTAAGTTCTATGCGATCAGCCAGATGTTCTTCTGCTTTTTGCAATAACTGCGTCCCAATTCCCTGATTTTGAAAGAGTCGATCAACAAAGAGATTATGAATGAAATCAGGTATAAAGACTGAAATAAATCCAGCTATTTTGCCATTTTTAACCGCAACCCAGACCACGTCTTCTTTTGTGGATTGCACATAATCTCCGATCTTAAACTCGCTTAAGTCCCTATGTTTAAATGTTTGCTGACGCGTTATTTGAAAAAGCTTTTCAAGTTCTTGGATATCTTCTTCTTGTGCTTCACGTATGATCATTGACATTGTAATATGGTTATTTTCAGAAATATAATCGTTATGATGCAATTCAAGTATGAGAATTTTTCTCTTCCAATTGTTGATGCCACATCTGGGCATAGACTCCTTTAAGGAGCAGCAGCTGCTGATGCGTCCCTCGTTCCCTGATTTTTCCCTGATCTAAAACCAGAATTTCATCGGCTTCTATGATCGTTGACAATCGATGGGCAATCATCAATGTTGAGCGGTTTTCCGAAACTTCTCGCAGGCTTTTTTGAATGGCTTTTTCTGTTGTCGTATCCAAAGCCGATGTCGCTTCATCAAAAATAAATAATTTTGGATTTTTCAGAAGGGTTCGTGCAATCGCCACGCGCTGTTTTTCTCCCCCTGATAATTTTAATCCCCGTTCTCCCACCATTGTTTTGTAACCTTCGGGTAGACTCATAACAAAATCATGAATACGCGCAAGCTTTGCAGCCTGAATCACTTCTTTCTCTATGGCCGCAGGATGCCCATACGCAATATTGTAATAGATGGTATCGTTAAAAAGGACGGTATCCTGAGGCACCATTCCAATAGCAGCCCGCAAACTTTGCTGGGTTACATCACGGATATCCTGACCATCAATCACGATACGCCCTTCCCTCACATCATAAAAACGAAAAAGAAGACGGGATAAAGTCGATTTTCCAGCTCCACTGGGACCCACAACAGCAACAGTATGACCTGCTGTAATTGTAAAACTCACATTGTCCAGAATTTTCCGATTTGCATCATAACCAAACATGACATGATCGAAAATAACTTCCCCCCGAGTCACTTGAAGTTGGGAAGCCTGAGGCTTATCTTGGATTTCCTGGGGCTCGTAAAGCAAGCTAAACATTTGCTCCATATTGACCAGTGCCATTTTAATTTCACGATAGGCAAATCCCAAAACGTTCAGCGGCAGATAAAGTTGAATAAGGTAGGTATTCACCAGGACAAAGTCACCCAGGGTAAGAGTTTTATTCATAACGCCAAGCGCCGCAATCATCATCACGCCAATGAGTCCCAGAGAAACGATAATTCCTTGTCCAATGTTCAAATAGGAAAGACTCATTTTTGTTTTCACGGCTGCTGTTTCATACTGTTCCAAAGATTGATCGTAACGACGTTCTTCATGTTCTTCATTACCAAAGTATTTAACAGTTTCATAATTCAGCAGGCTATCAAGCGCTTTTGTATTGGCTTGACTGCTATTGACGTTCATCTGGCGCACAAAATTAGTTCGCCATTCCGTCATAAGAAGGGTAAAGGAAATATACGCCAACAGGGTGATGACTGTAATGATAGCAAGACGACTGTCGTACATCACCCACAAAACAAGAGAAACCAGGACAATCTCAAGCAGAGTTGGCAGAATATTAATGATCATGAAGCGAAGCAACGTCTCAATGCCATTGGTTCCGCGCTCTATGATATGGCTCAGTGCGCCTGTTTTACGGTCAAGGTGGAAACGCAATCCCAAACGATGGAGGTGGCGAAAAGCGCTCAGTGCCACTTTGCGTATGGCGCGTTGCTCGACTTTTGCAAACAGGGCATCCTTTATTTCCCCAAAAAGTTGAGCGCCAATACGGGCTGCTCCATAAGCAAGGATGAGAGCCAGGGGAAGAAATAAAAGCCCACTACTTTTAAGTTCTAAGTCCAAAGAATCTACCGACTTTTTATAAAGCAGCGGAACGCATATAGCTAACAACATA
>BBVC01000102.1 GCA_001192655.1 Caedimonas varicaedens | reverse complement strand
TATGTTGTTAGCTATACCTTCTTTTGGCGGCTCGCGCCCTGGGATTAGACTGTGGCCCTATGTCCGGCTTCAGTAATGAAGGGGTAGACCAGGAATTTCTAGCTGGAACAACATGGCGTTCGAATTTTTTGCTTAACCTTGGATACGGGGATGAATCTAAATCTTACCCGCGTCAACCTCGGTTAAGTTTTGAGGAAGCTTGTAAAATTATTTAGGCAGCCCGTGACATAAGAGGAAAAGGAGCTTCTTCATCACTCAACAGGGGGTATCTTGAAGGCTCGTGCAGTTGATAATGCCACCACTCATTCTGGTAAAAATCAAATCCTGCCACTGTCATCAGTCCGAGCAGAATAAAGCGGTTTTGTTGAGCATATGCAGGAATATCTGTTGCTCGATGATGAGAGGAGACTGTAAAATCATCGAAAGATGTCCCCATATCAAGCTCTATTCCTTCCTTATTCGTCAATGTCAGATCAATAGCGATACCGCGGCTGTGAGATGAGCCGCGTTCAGGATTAGCAACATATAAAGGGTCAGGACAAATTTCCCACAACTTCCATTGTGCTTCGACGGGTCTAAAGGCATCAAAAATTTTAAGCCCATACCCCATAGCTTGTGCGAGATCAAAAGCACGCATGAAGCACGTATAGGCATCCGTATGTAAATAGCACCTAGCGTTTTCATAAATCTTTTTCTGCATAAAATTTTGAGACGTAGCATACGCCAGGTCAATTTGAAGATGTGGCTGGATAAGAATTTCTTTGAGCATTCTATAATCTTTCTTTATAACCAAGAATACATATGATGAGAAAATAATAACTTTTTTTAAAATACAACTCAAGAAAATGATTATACTTGCTATCGATAGCGCCAATTTTTCCACTTCTGTTGCCTTACAGGAAGGGAAAAAGATTCTAGCATATGCCGAAAACAGGACGACTCATGCCGGAGATACGATTCTTCTCCCTATGATTGAATCCCTTTTCAAGGGAATATCTCTTTCTATTCAAGATATTACACATATAGCTGTTACCCTGGGACCAGGATCGTTTACAGGGACACGCGTTGGAATTGCCTCAGCGCGCGGACTTTCACTTGCCCTTGAAGTGCCAATTCTGGCAGTAAATTCTTTTGAGTGGGTTGCCCATAGTTACAACAGAAAAAATTCCATCGATGCTTCTTTGCTTGTTGCTCTGGAAAGCAAAAGAGAAGAGAGTTTTGTCAGTCTTTTTTCCCCGGAATTAAAAGTATTAAGAGAAGCCACGTATTTGCGACCAGATCAGCTTTCTGAATATATCGGAACACACCAACCTGTCATGACAGGGAATGCGGCATCCTATTTCTGTACCGGTCAGGATTCTTGGATGCCAGATGCTCAGGATTTAGCCTTATATACCCAGGAAAAGCTGGCGGGTGGAGCTTCTTTTGAGCCTTGTATCCCTTTTTATCTGCGTCCTCCTGAGATTAGCTTTGCAAAGAAATAAGCCCCCTTTAATTTTAAATATAAGTTCTTTCGACCATAAGCAGGTCAGAGAAGTCTCCGAACTCCATAAACTTTGTTTTGATGAACCGTGGTCAGAACAATTATTCACAACTCTTTTAGAAAATCCACACGTTTGCGGCTTTCTTGCACATACTTCAGGGAACGAACTTACAGGTCTTCTTTTGGGGCAGATAACACCTGGAGAGGCAGAAATCTATACTCTCGCAACTCACCCTGACTATCATCGACAGGGAGTCGCAAGTCATTTGATAGAAAAATTGATCGTTGGGTGCTTGCCACAATCTGTACAAAGAATTCTCCTTGAAGTTAATGAAACCAATTTACCTGCTCTGAAATTTTATGAAAAAGTAGGGTTTATTGCTTATGGGCGGCGAAAAAAATATTACATGTCTTCTTCTCAGCACTATAATGACGCTATTCTTTTTGAGTTGAAAGTTAAATAAAAAAAATTAACTTTAAAAAAGTCTTGATTTGTTCAATTAAGTAATTTATTTAATCAATTTAGAAATACATTTCATTAAATGTAAGAAATAATTTTAGTATACATATGGTGTTTCTGGTTTATACTGGGATATAATAATTTAGTTTTAGATATTTTTAAGAGAGGAATGAAAATCATGACAACTAATTTTAACCGACCTGCCAGTGAAATGATGGCCGTTGATCTGCTTAGCATGACAACAGATATCGTTTCGCAGTATGTCTCCAATAACCAAGTTGAAATGGCAGATTTGTCAAAAATAATAAGACAAGTCTATTCATCTCTTGCAGAATTGGGTGGTTCCCCTATGGCTTCTGCAGACCGTCCTGAGCCAGCCGTTCCTGTTAAAAAATCTATTCATGATGATTATATTATTTGCCTTGAAGATGGAAAAAAGCTCAAAATGCTGAAGCGTCATCTTAAAACTTCTTTCAATATGACACCCGAGCAATATCGTGAACGTTGGAATCTGGGGCCTGATTACCCGATGGTTGCACCTAATTACGCGAAACAACGCAGCAGCTTAGCTATGAAAATTGGATTGGGACGCAAAAGAAAATCTGCCGCAAAAGCTGCCTAATTTTAGAGGGAAATCTCCCTCATATCATATATAGAAATATAAATATTCTGCAGTAAATTGTAGAGTATTTATGTTTTTTTATACTTTGTATGAGAATTTTCTTTTCTCTTCTTTTATATTGAAAATTAAGGTTTTTCTTTCATAAGTATTTTAAAACCTTTGATATTGGGCGCGCCTTCCTGGCGAATTTTTTGATTTCTTTCTTCTGCCTGTTGTTTGCTAAGAGCAATAATTTTCTGGTCTGAAGCATTTTTCACCCATGTAACGCGCTCATTCCGACGCTCAGAAAATGCATTAAGCAATGCAGAAAAAGTTTTCGTTTTTCTTAAAAGCTCTTCCAGGATGTAAGCATCTTCAAACGCTTGTGCTCCACCATTTTGAAGCATGGGAGAAAAAGTATGCGCTGCATCGCCAACAAATAAGATTCTTTCATGATGATGCCATTTAATAGTAGGTGAAGTGTAGAGAAAGTGAGAAGAAATAGGTTGATTTTTTTCCACAAGATCCTGAAGTACCGCGGGAACATACCCCCCAAAATCTCTGAACAACCCCGTCATATCATTCAGTGCTGTCTCATGATGATCAAGTGATAACTCGGGTTCCACTTTGTGAGCATAAATATAGGTTTCATTTTCGTTCATGGGATATAATAAGAATACACGATCATCCCCTAGCATATATGTAGGGTGTTGAAGATCCCCAGGCGTACTGATAATCGTTCTCCAGACATGGAGTCCAAGAGGACAAAGCTGATAATTTGGCTCACAAAGATGCCTGATCCCGGAATTTGCACCATCCGCTGCAATAACCAGATCATAACAGGCTTCTGTCAAATCAGAAAAAAATACTCTGATACCTGAAGCTTCTTCTTCAAGCCCCTTAACCGTCATTCCCATATTAATCTGGGTATATTTGAGATATTTTTTGAGAATTTCATGAAGTGAAGCGCGCGATATAGAATAAAATTGAGCACCTTGCGCATGGATTTCTGTAATATCTTCGTCGCTCAAGATAGTTCCTTTTTCATCTGTAAAGTGCATTCTCTTAATATGATGCGCTTTATCTTTATAATCGATGCCTAATTGCTCAAGCGCCCAGCTTGCATTTGCCGGAAGAGCAATTCCTGCTCCCTCGGATCCAAAAGTATTCTTTTTCTCTACAAGTCGGGGCTGATAACCAGCATCTTCCAAAACTTTTGCGACTGTAAGCCCTGCGAGTCCTCCGCCAACAATTAAAATCTTTGGATAAGAAATAAGGTCAAGTTCTTCTGAGCACGCTTCTGTAGCACAAGCCTGAACAGTTGACGTAAAACTCATGATAACCCCCAGAAAAGTCGAAAAACTGAAAAGAGACAACATGATGCCTCACCCCCTCTATTTTTAATATGTCCAATTGTAATAAAAGCTTTCAGCACTTTCAATGGGTTCTGAAATATTTTCTGATTACCAAACACTTAATTGCGAAATAAGAGTTGTGCATGTATACTCGAGAGAAAATACAATGTTGAACAGATAGATGCCTCGTTTCAGATCTTGGTTTGTTGCAATATTCCTCAGTATGTATCCGCTGTTGGCGATGGCAGCGTATCCTGTGCAATGGGGAAAAGGGTTTCAGACAGCGGCCTCTCCAACAGCTGAAAAAATTCATGAATTACATCATTTGCTGTTAATCATTATTACAGCAATTGCTGTGCTTGTCTTTTTATTGTTGTTGTATGTGGTCTTCAGGTTTAATGCTCGTCGTCATCCAGTCCCCTCAAAGACTACCCATAATACGCCTCTTGAAATTGTCTGGACTCTTATTCCAACTCTGATTATCGGAGTTATTGCCTTCCCTTCCCTCAATCTCCTGTATTTTATGGATAAAACCAAAGAGGCGGAACTAACACTTAAAATTACGGGGCATCAATGGTATTGGAGCTATGAATATCCCGATGATAAGGTTTCTTTTGACAGTTATATGATCGCGGACAAAGATTTAAAACCAGGGATGAAGCGTCTTTTGGAAGTTGATAATCAGGTCATTGTTCCTGTGGGTGCCAATATTCGCCTTTTGATGACTGCGGCCGATGTGATCCATTCTTTTGCTGTCCCAGCTCTTGGCATCAAGCAAGACAGCATTCCGGGGCGCCTGCGTGAAACCTGGATGCGCATCAATAAGGAAGGAATTTATCATGGGCAATGCTCAGAAATTTGCGGCGTTAACCATGCTTTTATGCCCATTGTGATCAAGGCTGTTTCCAAAGAGGAGTATAAAATTTGGCTTGAGCAGGCAAAACAAAAGTTTGCACGAGCCAATTTCATGCTACAACACTCTTTCGTTATCTTAGCCAAATATATGCCTGAAAGATTTCAGGAATGAGGTCCGCGAACGGGAAAATTAAGCCTCGCGCAAACTACACAAGCAGGAGAAGGTTCCAAAGTTTGTTCTCTATTTTGAAAGAGGCACAGTATCAAAAAATGCAATATTGAGGACGTTATGGCCAAAACTTCTTTAACAGCACACAGGGATTCCTCTCATTCAGACCACCACCCTACCGGATGGCGACGCTGGGTGATGTCAACAAATCATAAAGATATTGGAACTCTTTATCTCATTTTTGCCATTTTTGCGGGAATCTTAGGGGGTGGACTTTCAATGGTTATGCGGATGCAATTGGCGCATCCAGGCAGCCTGGTCTTGGGATCAAACTATCAGCTCTATAACGTGATCATCACAGCCCACGGACTTTTGATGATTTTCTTCATGGTCATGCCTGCTCTTATTGGAGGATTTGGGAACTGGTTTGTACCTCTTCTGATTGGCGCGCCAGATATGGCTTTTCCCCGCCTAAATAATATTAGTTTCTGGCTGCTGGTACCCTCTCTCGCTTTACTGATCCTCTCAACTTTTGAAGGAGCAGGTGCAGGAACAGGATGGACGATTTACCCGCCCCTGAGTGCGTCCCTGGGGCATCCGGACGCGTCGGTAGATTTTGCACTGTTCAGCCTACACCTAGCAGGCGCTTCATCCATCCTGGGAGCGATTAATTTCATCACAACAATTTTCAATATGAGAGCGCCCGGAATGAGCCTTCATAAAATGCCTCTTTTCGTCTGGTCGATTCTGGTCACGGCTTTTTTGCTGCTTCTTGCCGTCCCTGTACTGGCTGGGGGCATTACCATGCTGATTACTGACCGCAATTTTGGAACGACTTTCTTTGATCCTGCAGGTGGAGGAGACCCTGTTCTCTTTCAGCATTTATTCTGGTTCTTTGGTCATCCAGAAGTTTACATTATGATCTTGCCTGCCTTTGGAATTGTGAGTCATGTTATTTCCACTTTTTCCCGTAAGCCCATCTTTGGATATTTAGGAATGGTTTATGCAATGGTAGGGATTGGATTTATTGGGTTTATTGTTTGGGCTCATCATATGTTTACAGTGGGTCTTGATGTCAACACACGGGCTTATTTTGAAATTGCTACCCTTATTATTGCCATTCCCACAGGAATAAAAGTTTTTAGCTGGATTGCCACCATGTGGGGGGGGCGATTGATTTCAAAACACCCATGTTATTTGCTATTGGATTTGTTTTTGTCTTTACACTCGGTGGGTTGACAGGCGTTGTCCTGGGAAACGCAGGGCTTGATATCGCCTTTCATGACACTTACTATGTTGTGGCGCATTTTCATTACGTCTTGTCTATGGGAGCGCTTTTCGGCGTATTTTCAGGTTTTTATTATTGGTTTGGCAAGATATCCGGTCGTCAGTACCCGGAAAGTCTGGGACGCTTGCATTTCACTTTAACGTTTATTGGCGTCAATGTTCTCTTTTTCCCCATGCATTTTCTGGGACTTCAGGGAATGCCCCGACGAATTCCCGATTATCCCGATGCATTTGAAGGTTGGAACCTTGTTTCATCCTATGGCGCTTATCTAACAGGTATTGCAACCCTGATTTTCTTCTTTATGGTTATTTATACGCTTTGGCGGGGAAAACCTGCTCTTGCAAATCCTTGGGGAGAAGGCGCTCATACCTTGGAGTGGACTGTGCCTTCGCCAGCACCTTTCCATACTTTTGAAACTTTACCTCACCTAAAATGATGGATATAAGCCTCTCTCGCTTTTCACAAGTTTCCCCCTGCCCTGTTTCTTCAGAAGAAGCAACCGTACAGGATTTTATAACTCTTCTCAAACCAGGCGTTATGTCCCTGGTTGTTTTTACAGGTTATACAGGCATGATGCTGGCGCCCGGGAACCTGCATCCCTTTTTAAAATTTGCGGCTCTTTTAGCAATTGCGCTTGGTTCAGGGGGCGCAGGCGCCATTAATATGTGGTATGATTGCGATATTGATGGTCTCATGAAGCGAACCCAAAAACGTCCGATTCCGCAAGGTCGCATTGCCCCGGGAGATGCTCTTGCTTTTGGTGTTATTCTCAGCCTTCTTTCAGTTTTACTGATGACTTTGTCTGCCAACCTGTTTGCAGCAGGTCTTCTTGCCTTTTCTATTTTTTTCTATGTTATCATTTACACTGTTTGGCTTAAAAGAAGCACTCCCTACAATATTGTGATCGGTGGTGCAGCGGGGGCTTTCCCGCCCATGATTGGCTGGGTTGCGACAGGTTCTTCTCTTTCCCTTGAACCATGGCTTTTATTTGCCATTATTTTTTTATGGACTCCCCCCCATTTTTGGGCATTGGCTTTAAACCGGTCAGATGATTACCATAAAGCGCACATCCCCATGCTGCCCAATGTCGCAGGTCAACTTGAAACGCGCCGGCAAATTTTACTTTACGCGCTGTTTCTCTTTATTGTCTCTCTCATGCCGTATTTTTTCCACTTTCAAGGAATGATATATGGGATTACAGCGTTCATTCTGGGCATATTATTTTTAGCATTGGCAATAAAAATTTTTCAAAAAGGGCTTCAAGGGGATTGCAAAAAGCTATTTTTATTCTCTATACTTTACTTATTCCTTTTATTTATGGGGATGTTAGTAAATTGACATAGGAGGTTCAGAAATGGCGAGAGAAAAAAGTTCCTTGCGACCATTGGATAGGCGATTACGATCTAAAAATCTTGTTACCTTAATAGCTCTTTTGGCTCTTGTTGCGCTTTTTTATGGTCTTGCAATCGTTCGTTTAAAAACATCATGATTTTTTATGTCTGAGAGGAATATTCCCCATCAGCATCGTTGCATTCTTATTTTCCTGATATGCCTGGTAGGAGTGATGTGTGTTTTATCCTTTGCTTCTGTCCCACTGTATCGTCTTTTTTGCCAGCGCACCGGATACGGGGGTACACCAAAAATAGCGCTGAGGGCAGGCAATGAAATAAGCAATTATCCCCTTAATATCCGATTTAATGCAAGTGTTCACCGAGATCTGGACTGGTCTTTTGAACCTCTGCAAAATCATCTTGTGATAAGAGCAGGAGAAGTAGGATTGGCTTTTTACCGCGTCAAGAATAATACAGCTTTTCCTATTGTCGGCATTGCGACTTATAATGTCACGCCTGATAAAGCGGGTCCCTATTTCAACAAAATCGATTGCTTCTGCTTTGAAGAACAAACGCTTCAGCCGCATCAATCTATTGATATGGCCGTACAATTCTTTATTGATCCTGAGATTATACGGGATGCCCAAGCGCGGGATGTCAAAACAATCACCTTATCCTATACTTTTTTCTCAGCAAAGGATCCTTGGATTAATAAATATCTTGGGTTGCCTACAATGCAACGTTCCTCATTTATACAATAATTAAGCATCTTGTCTTCATCTTGCCGCTCAGCTATAATTCCTTAAAAGCAAAAAGGAGCTAAAACATGCGGGATAATTTTGATCGCAGCGCTATTGAGAAATTGGGAGCAGGGTCAAGCACCTACGATCAGGGGCTGAGAAGTTATATGCTAGGCGTTTATAACTATATGGCTTTGGGGTTGGTGCTGACAGGGCTAGTTGCCTTTTTGCTCTCCACAAGCCCTTCTATGATGCGCGCTATTTTTGGTACAGGTCTCCATTACGTAGTGATGCTTGCTCCACTGGGTTTTGTTCTGTTTCTGGGGTTTAAAATCCAAACAATGTCTGTTTCAACGGCGCAGATGGTCTTTTGGGCGTTTGCTACAACGATGGGTTTATCCCTATCCTCTATATTTATTATTTATACAGGGACAAGTATTGCCAAAACATTTTTTATTACTGCAGGTACTTTTGCAGCGATGAGCCTGTATGGTTATACAACAAAGAGGGATTTAACTGAACTGGGTTCATTCCTGTTTATGGGATTGATCGGCCTCATCCTTGCAAGCCTTGTTAATCTTTTTCTGCATAGCTCGGCTCTTGAGTTTGCGCTATCAATCATTGGTGTCTTTATTTTCGTAGGACTTACGGCGTACGATACTCAAATGATCAAGGGATTATACTATGATGGTGATGACAGCACAGCCATCGAAAAGAAGTCTATTATGGGCGCTCTTCAGTTGTATCTCGACTTTATCAATCTCTTTCTTTACCTCTTGCGTTTTATTGGAGATCGCAGAGGCTAAAACTAGTCTTTATCATGTGGCAGGATAATAATATCCGCCACATGCAACAAACTTCTTATCCATTATTTTCGCCCTATTTTTTCTTATAAAATAATCAATGAACATCCTTGTTCCCAAGCCTTGGGTGGGATAAAGTGAGGATGTCTTAGTTATATAAAGGAGAGAGAGAAGAATGAGCGGATCGGTCAGCGTTAACGATGCTTCTTTTAAACAGGAAGTTTTAGATTCCCAGGGGCTTGTTTTAGTAGATTTCTGGGCAGAATGGTGTGGTCCCTGTCGTATGTTGGCACCTATCCTGGAAGAAGTTTCAGGATCCATGAAAGGGAAATTAAAGGTGGTAAAAATGAATGTTGATGAAAATCCATCTACACCGACTCTATATGGTGTCCGCAGTATCCCGACTCTGGTTTTGTTTAAAAATGGGAAAGCTCTCTCTACCAAAACAGGTTTGCTTCAGAAAAATAAACTGGAGGAATGGGTCACAGAAAGCTTATAATCATAAGCAGAAAAATCGTCATAATGATAATAAAAAGCGATGCGCTTGACATCGCCGGTATGAACAGGGATGACAATGCTGGAAAATGTTAAGAAAACAACAGAAGAAAAGACTCTAGATCCGCTGGAGATGGCAGAAGCGCTCATGCAAGCAGGACTGAAGTTGCAGGATGTTGTACAAAAAAAACCTGTCTGTTATCCAACAATAAGCACGGAAGAAGGCTTTCCTCTTAATCCCCTGCATATGGCTCAGATGTGTGGAGAAGCCGCAGCCAAACTTTTTTATAATCCTGAGAAGTTGGCAGAAGCGACCCAGGAATATATGAATGATTTAAACGAACTGGGAAGGATGATTCTTGAATCTAGCCTTGCTCATAACCCTGACAATAAGGTTATTATCCCAACTCTTCCAGGGGATCGCCGATTTCAAGATCCTATGTGGCAGAAAAATCCTTTTTTTAACTACCTGAAACAATCTTATTTGCTTTGGAATCGCTGGATGCGAAAAACAGCACACTCGATTGAGGGATTGGACAAACACACAGCGCTTAAGGTAGATTTCTACACACGCCAGTTAACGGATTTTTTTGCACCCAGTAATTTTCTATGGAGCAACCCCAAAGCCTTAAAAAAAATCATGGAATCAGGGGGACAAAGCCTTGTCCAAGGAATGGAAAATTTTATACGGGATATTGAGAGCGGAAAAGGAAATCTTGATATTAAGATGGTTGATTATGATGCCTTTAAATTAGGCGTCAATATTGCACCAACCCCTGGAAAGGTTATATTCCAGAACGATCTGATTCAACTTATCCAATATATCCCCACAACTCAAAAAGTCCACCAAATCCCGCTTTTACTCGTCCCCCCTTGCATCAACAAGTATTACATTTTTGATTTGAGAGAAGACAATTCTTTTATTCGCTGGTGTTTAGATCAGGGAATTCAAGTTTTTACCATTTCGTGGGTAAATCCCGATGAAAAATTGGCCGCTAAAACTTTCGAGGATTACGTATTCGAAGGCGTGGGAGAAGCTGTCAAGGTCATCCAGGAAATTACACGCCAATTTTATCTGAATGCGATCGGCTATTGCATTGGCGGCACAATCCTTTCTTGCTACGCTTCAGACCGAACCCTTGAAAATAAATCTCCTTTCTCTTCCATAACCTATTTTGCCGCCTTATTTGATTTTAAAAACTCAGGAGACCTGAATGTTTTTATTGATGAAAAACAACTTGTAGAACTTGAATTAATCATGAAAACAAAGGGTTACTTAGAGGGAAAAAGACTTGCACGGACTTTTAATTTATTAAGAGCGAATGATTTAATTTGGTGGTTTGTTGTTAATAATTATCTGTTGGGAGAAGAACCTGCTGCTTTTGACCTTCTTTACTGGAATTCAGATTCCACAAACCTTCCTGCAGTGATGTACACCTACTATTTACGTGAAATATTTCTCAAAAATCGCTTGATTGAACCAGGGAAGCTTGTCATGAATGGCAAACCCATCATTTTACAAAACATCACAACTCCTACTTATATCCTTAATACTCATGAAGATCACATTGCTCCATGGCATTGCGGATACGCAGGAACTCATGTTTTTAAGGGCCCCCTTCGATTTGTTTTGGGAGATTCGGGACATATTGCCGGGGTATTCAATCATCCAAAAAACCAGAAATATCGTTATTGGACTTATGATCAATATCCTACAAACTCTCATGATTGGTTGAAAAATGCAACACAACATGCGGGCTCATGGTGGAATGATTGGCTACCATGGATTTCTCCCTATTTGGGCACTAAAGTTGATGCGCGCTCAGTGGGTTCGAAAAAGTTTCCCCCTCTTGGAAGCGCACCAGGAACATATGTTATGAAAAGGGAGAATAACGATCCAAATAACGCCTGATAATATTACAAAAGCGGAACGACTTACTTTTTTTTCCCGCTTTAATAAAATTATTATCCTAACGTATGGTGTCGTCATCTTTTGTGCCTGTCTTCTTTTCAGCCTGTTATTCAAGGAAAATTATGCTTCACGCTTAAATTATCTTCAGCTACGTTTACAAGAACAATCCCAGACTTGGAATTATATGATCCGACTGCGTGCAGATGCGGTGCATACGCTTCAAACCCAAGCCCAGGACTATTTGGATATGACGTTCCCTGATGCTCCTATACTACCTTATGCCTTGCGGGAAAGCACTGACAAGAC
>BBVC01000101.1 GCA_001192655.1 Caedimonas varicaedens | reverse complement strand
GTTTAAGGGCATAAAGCTGATCCTGCTTTTTTTCCATCTGCTGGTGATGGTCTGTGGTCGCTTTCAATGTCTTGTCTTTGTACTCCTGTTCTTTCCAGTCCTTAAAGGCTTGTCTCAAGGCATCCTGCTGGGTGGCCTTCAGCTTCACCATATAATCCGCCAGACCCAGATTTTGAGATTCAGCGGCTTTTTCTGATTGGGTATAAGCGTCTACGCCGTAAGGAGCGGCAGTGGCGAGAATTCGACCGATTCCAGCAGCACGACCCATGCCCCAAGGGGTGGAGCCAGCGGCTTGAGAAGCCGCCTTTGCCATAGCCGTCAGCGCAGAGGTCAAGGCTTCGCCTTTTTGGGCTTGGGAGGCTTTCATGGATTCTTTCGCCGCTTCGATGGCTTTGGTAATCCCCGCATCAAAGGGGTTGCTGTAAGAGGGGGAAGAAGTGGCAGGGGACGCGTTTCCTGTGTTCTGGGTCAGCAGAGATAGAAGGGGATTGGGGGTAGCTGTGTTGGCGACACCGATCGATTCTGCGGGCGTGTTGGGGATCGTGCCACCTGTCATGTTCGGCATCAGAGAGGCTATAAAAGGGTTGGGTTGATCCGATGAGGGCAGAAAGGGAGGAATGCCCGATTGTGCCATCTGTCCTTGAGGTTGCTGGAGCATGGCAAGATAAAGAGGGTTCATTGGGGCATCTCTCGCTGAAGGTCATGGTGAATGTTGACCTTTATTATACGGCGTTCCCCAACAGACGGCTAGGAAAAGACGGGGGCTAACAACGGAATGACTTGTCTCTGTAAAAATGTTAAGATAGAAAAATGGTAGACTACAAAAAGGTTAACGATGAAATATCCCCCTCTCCACATGAGTTATAATGACAGAATGGAAAGACTCTACAACTTCCTCCTCTCGTTAGGGTTGGTTGTGCTTCCCATTTGCGATGATGAGGAACGCATTGATTATCTTCACGTGCGCGTGGATTTACCTTTTACGCAGAAGATGACCGAGGAGTCCTCCAAGAGTGCAGACGAGAACGTGGTCAAATTCCCAAGCTTCGAGTGAGGGGAGTAAGGCTTTTACGAGTCTTCCTGCTTCACACTGTAAAGCCCATCGCCCTTTGTTTTGACGACTTTCTTTTTAATCAGTTGTTTAAGAATACCTTCGCATTGTTTATGGGACTCAAAGTCGCAAGCGGTCTTAATCTGGGGAGCATAGGCACGATCTATGGTCGTTAGGTAGACGTACGCCTTAATTTCCTCTGGGCAAGTTAAGCATGAAGGAATTATCAGAGGTTCGGGCTTCTGCCAGACAGGCAGACCCGCTACACATCGAGGTTCCCGAAAGCTGTTGATCGACGAGACGTGCCGTCCGTAAATGCCCATAGAAAATGCTCAAAAAAGGTTGAAAGTCTGTCATTTTTTAGCATTGCCAGCGGGAAAAGGCAAGGTTTGACGTCTCTACATTTATCCAAAGACTTCCGCTACTTTGTTCGTTGCTTCTTTCAAATGATCAATGTCTAAATGAGCATAGCGAGTCGTGGTCGCAATATTCTTGTGACCCAAGAGCTTGGATACCGTGTAAAGATCAACGCCTTTTTTAAGAGCGAAACTGGCAAAAGAATGTCGAAGATCGTGGATACGAACATCAGGAATATTGGCTTTTTTTCTAATACGCTGCCATGTCTTTTGGAAATCAATTAAATGTTCTCCTAGCTTCTTCCCGCAAAACACATAAGGATTATCCTCTTTCTTGGGGATAGAACGAATGAGCTCTTTAGCAGACTCATTCAAAACAATGGTTCTTTTCCCCGTCTTGCTATCTTTCAGATAAATAAAGCTATCGTTCAGATTAATGTCGTCCCATTTTAAAGTTAAAATTTCACTGATTCGACAACCTGTATAAATAAGAAGTCGAATTGCAAAAACAGTATAAGTAGAAGAACTTCTGCCGTTAAAAGATTGTTCTGCGAGGATACCTTCCAAACGCAATAATTCTTCGTATGAGAGGAATCGTTCCATCTGTCTACCCGGAATCCCTTTCACGTCTCTGCAAGGATTACTATTTTTATCTCTATATTCCCATATTTCTGCCTGATGAAAAGCAACGCTCAATAATCTTAGGCATTTAGTGAAATTATGTTTGGTCTGAGACATAGAATCTTGCAAAGATAAAATATCGCGTCGATCTATAGTTGCGATGGGTTTCTGTCTAAAAAATGGCAGAATATTATTTTTAATTCTGGAAAGGTTTCCTTTTTGAGTGCTGGGTTTATGCTTTTCTTTAATGTATTTTTCCGTAAAGATTTGCCAAAAGTCTTCAAACAACATGGATTTTTGTTCACAAATAATTTCTTGTTTTTTCTCTGCTTTAACATCAACACCACTAGACACAGAGAAAGCAAGCCCCTTAGCCTTTGTCCGCGCTTCATCGACAGTAAGGTTTCCATGAACGCCGATTTTAATATAAGAATATTTCCGTGTTACAGGAGCCCTGTAATGGAATACATAGGTTTTCTTGCCGCCAGGAAAAATACGACACCCAAAACCTTTAATTTCGGTATCCCAAACAATATAGTCTTTGTCTTTAGGTAAACTACTGTCTATAACGCTTTTAATAAGTTTTGGCATAAATTATCTCCTATATGCATTTCGTAAGCACTACGTTAGCATTTGAATTGTTTTTATGTCAACTTTCTTGTTTTTAATTAGCACTATGAGAATAGAAGAAATGTTTAAAGCCTTTATAGTATCTAGAAAAATGAGAGAAATAGTGATAGTACAAGATAGAAAAAAATTTATGCCCTTAGTATTTCAAAATCTAGGGTCGTTGGACTTCGGAATTCGTTCCTGCTCACGTACTTTATGCAGAACTCATCGCTCGTCCGCCTACCCAGCTTTTGAAATCCTTTGAGTATATCTTCAAATATCTTACTTGTTTCGGGAATTTTTATAAATATTTTATTTCCTCTGATATAAATACTTCATCGTAAGCTTTTTTTGAGGTCCCTTAATATCCCAATCAATGGTCCAGTTATTCTGGGTCTCAACAGTGAAGCGTCCTTTGTAATGATCCTGGGCACAAATATGCTCAATTTTCCAAAAACCCAATCTAAGATCCAAATCGTGAAAAAAACGATGTTGCGGTCTGTAAATTTTGGCTTCATAGGGATGCGGGAACTCATAAATATATTCCTGAGTTGCAGAACCATGATGAGCCGCATAATGAAGCTCGCCTTCTTCCCCATAGCGCGCTTTATGGGGTTCTATTTCTTCAAAGAAAGCCTGCCCCTTAAAAGAGCCTTGCTGTTGAGCGAGATGATCATAAATTTCCTTTTGAAGACCCCAAGCCCCCATAAGCCATTTTTCAAGATCAGTCACCATTTTCTAAAACCATGAACTTAATTTCTGGATAATAAGGGAATGTTCAGAACAAATTTCCAGAAAAAATAAAAAGAAGCCGATCGCAATAAGGCTATCCAGACGATCCAGAAGTCCCCCATGACCCGGGATAAGATTGCCACTATCCTTGACACCCAAACATCTTTTTGCCCAAGATTCCAATAAATCCCCAAATTGAGCCAGAATAACAAAGGTGGCAACTGTGAAGACAGTGACAGAGTGTATCTCGTTCCGGGAATAGAGAAAGGAAAAAATGAACACACCTGCAAGGGTACCAAATATTAATCCCCCCAATGCACCTGCCCACGTTTTGTTGGGGCTGATGGACGGAGCAAGCTTGGGACCGCCTATAAGGCTTCCAGCAAAATAAGCGCTAATGTCTGTGTTCCAGGTCATTAAAAGTAACCCCAGAAAAAAATAGGGATGAGCATTTAAAAGATGGACGCTCAGTCCTGTCATTGCCAAAATAAGGTAAATCAAACCAACCACAAGCCAGACCCCATGATGACGACTTAATTTTATCCACTCATAGAGTACGATGATAGTAACAACGCTTGCCAGGAGTAGGTTAAAAGGATGTCCAAGCCATATAATCCACAAGCTTAGAGGCGCCAGAACAAGTGCGGAAAGAGTTCGAATCCAAAAATTAGCCGCTTTGAGCCGTCGTATACCCAAATCGTCGTTCGCGGGTTTGATATTGTGCGATGGCATTGACTAAATCATCCTTTGTAAAATCAGGCCAATATGTTTCAATAATAACGAGCTCGGTATACGCCAACTGCCATAAAAGATAATTGCTGATACGTGATTCGTTACTGGTTCTGATGAAAAGGTCAGGATCAGGCAAATCATGGGTAAAAAGTTCCCGAGAGAAAACTTCTTCTGTCATCTCACTCACCGCAAGCTCTCCTTCCTGAACTTTATAGGCAAGCTTTTGTGCTGCTCTTACAATTTCTGCCCGTCCGCCATAATTAAAAGCAATTGTAAATTGAAGTCCCGTATTATTCTGTGTCAACGTAACAGCGTGATCAATAAGCGCGACAAGATCTGTATCCAGAGAGCGGTAATCACCAATAAAACGAACACGAATGTTGTTTTTATTGATTTCAGCCAGATCTGACCTTAAGTGACGACGCAAAAGTGACATCAGAATACTGATTTCTTCCTGAGGTCTTTTCCAGTTTTCTGTCGAGAAAGCATAAACGGTTAAATAATCAACACCCAGTTCTCCACAGGCTTTTATCGTCCGCTTAAGTGCCGCAGCACCCTGGTAATGTCCCTTGAACCGCTCGAGACCTCTTCTTTGCGCCCATCGGCCATTGCCATCCATAATAATCGCAATATGGCGAGGAACGGAAAATGAGGGGGATAGATACTCTGCTTTCATAGTCAATGACGCTATACTTGCAAAAGATCTTTTTCTTTTTGAACCAGATGCTGGTCAATCTTCTTGATATAGTCATCTGTTAGAGACTGAATTTCATCGGAAAGCCGATGATGTTCATCCTCAGAAATATCGCTGTCTTTTTCAAGTTTTTTCAAAAGATCCATCCCATCCCGACGTACATTCCTGACAGCAATACGCGCTTGCTCAGCATATTTCGCGGCAATTTTTGCAATTTCCTGACGCCGCTCTTGTGAAAGATCAGGAAGAGGCACCCGAATAATTTGTCCATCTGTTGCGGGATTGAGTCCCAATCCGGCATCCCGAATGGCTTTTTCAACATTTTTTACGAGAGATTTATCCCATACCTGCACAGTAATCAATCGTGCTTCAGGCGTACTGATACTTCCAACTTGGGTGATCGGTATTTTGCCATCATAGGCTTCAATCATAAGAGGTTCTAGCAAAGCCGTAGATGCGCGGTTTGTTCGCAATCCCATAAATTCCTTGGAGAGCGCATCAAGAGCTCCATTCATTCTTTTTCTTAATTCATCAAGATTAAAATCAACCATCATGATCTCCTTATGGGGTAGAGTGAGAATGAGACATACGGAAATTCTGCTCATCATCGCTTACAGAAGTAAAACGCCCTGTTCCTTTTACGGCCTGCACAAATCCATCAACTTCCTGAATTGAAAAGATAATAATGGGCAGCCTGTTTTCACGAGCTAGTGCAATCGCAGCCATATCCATTACGCGCAGATTATCTGAAAGCACGCGCAAATAAGGCAGGTGGTCATAACGTTTGGCTGAAACGTCCTTAACAGGATCCGCGGTGTAGACCCCATCCACTTTCGTCCCTTTCATCAGGACATCACATTCCATTTCATTAGCACGCAAAACAGCCGCCGTATCTGTTGTAAAAAAAGGATTCCCTGTTCCCGCAGCAAAGATCACAACACGCCCTTTTTCCAGATGACGAATAGCTTTTCGCCGAATATAAGGCTCACAGACCGTTGCCATGGGAATCGCAGACTGTACGCGCGTATGAACTCCCCTTTTCTCGAGAGCGCTCTGAAGGGCAAGGGCGTTCATAACCGTTGCCAACATTCCCATATAATCTGAAGTAGAGCGGTCTATTTCCTGTTCAACACCATTCACACCCCGAAAAATATTACCGCCACCGACAACCAAGCAAACCTGAACGCCCTGCTCTTGAACAACTTTTACCTCATCCGCAATACGCGATACAGTAGAAGGATCAAGACCATAATTCCCCGCCCCCATAAGAGCCTCACCAGAAAGCTTTAAGAGAATACGCCGATATCTGGAAACCTGAGGGGCAGTTGTCATAAGACCATACTTTCTATCGGTTATTTTCCCAGTTGTTCAGCGACTTCTGCGGCAAAATCCTTGACTTCTCGTTCAATGCCTTCACCCAGTTTAAACAAAGCAAAACCGCCAAATTTGATTGCAGAACCCATTTCTTTCGCCGCATCATCAATAACTTGGGAAACACGTCGCTTGCTGTCATCAATCAGATAAATTTGCTCTAACAAAACAACTTCTTCATAAAATTTACGCAGACGACCTTCAATCATCTTTTCGATGAATTCTTCTTTTTTACCTGAAGCACGTGCTTGCTCAGAAAAAATTTTGCGTTCCCGCTCGATTATTTCAGGATCAAGTTCATCGACAGCTGCAGCCTGAGGAGCAGCAGCCGCCACGTGCATGGCGATGTGCTTGCCAAGGGTTTCAAGTCTGGCTGGATCCCCAACAGATTCAAGAGCAACGAGTACTCCCGTTCTTCCCATTCCCGGCTGAATTGCATTGTGGATGTAAGCGGCCACAACCCCCTGTTTGACTTTCAGGACTTTAGCGCGCCGCAATGCCATGTTTTCGCCAATCACTGCAATTAAATGAGATAATTCATCCGCAACATTTCTTCCTGTATCGGAATAGGGAGCAGCTGCAAGAGTTGCAAGATTATCTCCATGCTTAAGAGCGATGTGCAAAGCTTTTCTAATATAATCCTGGAACTTGTCATTACGGGCAACAAAATCTGTTTCAGCATTGACTTCCAGGATAGCGCCTGTGGAGCCTGCGGTCATAACACCTACCAATCCTTCAGCCGCTGTGCGTCCCGCTTTTTTGGCGGCAGCCGCCAGTCCTTTGGTACGAAGCCAATCGATCGCTGCTTCCATATCGCCTTTGGTTTCAGACAAGGCCTTTTTACAATCCATCATACCCGCGCCAGTTCGTTCACGCAGCTCTTTCACAGCACCTGCAGTAATCTCGCTCATCCTTTATTCCTTCACTTCAAAAATTGTTTTAAAAGTTTAATTCAGGGTATTTTCCGGCGTTTCTGTTATAGGGATTGCTTCGGAAGAAGTTTCCTGCATTCCAAGAGCTTCATTATCGTCCGGAACTTCTGTTGAAGCACCTACATCGACACCTGCTGCTCGAAGCTGTCCCTGTAAAGCATCCAAAACTGTTGCGGATATCAAATGACAATAAAGTTCAATAGAACGAATCGCATCATCATTTCCAGGAATGGGATAATCTACGCCTGATGGATCTGAGTTGCTGTCAATGATGGCAATCACGGGCATACCCAACTTTTTCGCCTCTTCAATAGCAATCCGTTCCTTAATTGTATCAAGAACAAAAAGGATACTGGGAAGACCTGCCATATCCTTGATTCCCCCGAGAGAGAGTTCAAGCTTTCCTGTTTCCCGCGTAAGCTGTAAAAGCTCTTTTTTTGTCATCCCCAGATTTTCCTGTTGAACGAATTCTTCAAGTTCCTTAAGACGATGAATAGAACGATGGATCGTCTTCCAGTTGGTCATCATGCCGCCTAGCCAACGATGATTTACATAGTATTGTCCACAGCGTTTGGCAGCGTCAGCAACAACCTGGGAAGCCTGTCGCTTGGTTCCCACAAAAAGCACACGACCCCCGCTCAGAACAACTTCGTGAACAGCCTGTAAGGCCTGACGAAGCATAGGAACCGTTTTTTCAAGGTTAATGATATGAACATTATTGCGAACCCCAAAAAGATAAGGGGCCATCTTGGGATTCCAACGGCGGGGATGATGCCCAAAATGGACACCCGCCTGCATTAAATCGCGCATTGAAAAATTTGGCAAAGCCATTTTCTTTTTCCTTTCTCCGGTTATTCCTCCACAGGCGTTGCAGGTCAAACCCTGCACCGGAGCGAAGAGACTCTCTCTCCGCAAACCTGTGTGTGATATTAAGTCAGTTTTCCTATAGCCTTTCCGAGAGAGAATTTCAAGAGTTTAGGTAGATTTTAATTTTAAGGCACGGGCTTACACTTCCTTAATCTTTCAGACTGTAGGAAAGATCCTCACTATCCGTTCCTTTTTAAAAATGCTTTAGCAATTAACGAAAACAAAGCAATTCACAAGATAGTTCACTTCTTTCTCGCCTAATGTCTAGTGCGAACGATCCAGACAAAGATCAAAATTTCCTTTGAAGTGTTAATAGGCTCACAAGTGTTTGAGCATAATCGTTGATGGATAATTCTTCTTGAGAAAAAAACGTTCTACTCTGCCGTTGAGCAGCGCGAAGATTTGGACTATTGACATGTCGAACCAAACTCTGGTGATAAACATTACCACTACACATGGCTCCTACAAATAATGGATACAAGAGTTTTCTTCCTTGAAGGATGAAGCGGGAAATATTGGCATATTTTTTGAGTAAGCGGAACAAAAACAAACATTTTCAAATTCTTTCATGAATGAAATTAGATCAAAATATGCCTTAATTACCTCTCTTTTCAATAGATTTTAAAAAATAATGAGTAGTGAGGGAAAGAGCATAAACGGCAAGCTCTACGCAACGCACATTAAAGAGTGGAATCTCGAAGACTAACGAACTCATAGTTTAAAAGATGACAGGTATAGATCCGTCAAATTTCAATTAACCTGTCAAAATGGGCAGTGACGGAGACGGCAACCACATAACATCATATCACCCTTAAATGCTACAACTATAGTATAAAGGGTTGACACCTGATAGTTTGCAACGCTTTAAATACATCGTGAAAGCCTAACCTTTTTAAAAATCAGGTAGCAGCCCCTTTTTTTATTGACCCAAGAGAGAAGATTATAATATTGTCACCACGTAACTTTTGGAAGACTGGCGAGTCGTTTCAGGAAGACTTAACTCCTGGAATGATGCGCATTCATTGAAATAGTTATTTGGTAAACCTAAGAAAGGTAAATAAAATTATGTCAAAAACTCCAGCTGAACCTGTAGCGTCAGAGTTTACAGGCCTTCGTGGAATTCTCTGGCCTATTCACAATTTTGAGCTTAAAAAATTCCTCCCCATGGGACTTATGATGCTGTGCATCCTTTTCAATTATACGGTTTTAAGGGATACAAAAGATGCTCTGGTCGTATTGGCTCCTGCCGGGGGTGCAGAAACAATTTCCTTTCTTAAACTTTATGGTGTTACACCTTCAGCAATTCTTTTCATGGTTATCTTCGTAAAAATGGCGAATGCTCTGACTCGTGAAAATCTTTTTTACACGATTATTATTCCGTTTTTGGTGTTTTTCGCCTGTTTTGCCTGGATTATCTATCCTAACCGCTATGCGCTTCATATGGGGCTTGAAACCATTCAATCCTTACAGGTGGCCTATCCCAATTTCCATTATGTTTTTCCTGTGATTGGAAACTGGAGTTTCAGCATATTTTACATTTTGTCAGAACTTTGGGGCAGTGTTGTGCTTTCAATGCTTTTCTGGCAGTTTGCCAACCATATTACGCGGGTCACAGAAGCAAAGAGATTCTATGGTTTATTTGGTTTTATTGGCAACTTTGGGTTGGCTCTTTCTGGCAGCTTGATCTATGTTTGCTCTAATTATGCCAGCACTCTTGGTGAAAATATTGATACATGGGGACTTAATCTCAAGATCCAGATGAGCATGGTCGTTATCTCTGGAATCCTCACCATGTTGCTTTATTATTGGCTGCACCGTGTCATTTTGACGGATCCACGCTTTTTTACTGAGGGAGAAGGAGGCGGAAAATCCAAAAAAGACAAGCCCAAGCTTTCTCTCTCTGAAAGTATGAAATACCTTATGCAATCACGTTATTTGGGTTTGATTGCGATTATTGTTCTTGCATACGGCATCACGATCAACATGGTTGAGGGTGTCTGGAAAGGCCAAATTAAAATTCGCTTTCCAAAAGAAAATGATTATCTGGCCTTTATGGGACAATTCTCGTTTATGACGGGATGCGTTACAATCGTGATGATGCTTGTAGGGAATAATATCCTCCGTCGCTTGAGCTGGAAGACAGCCGCATCCATCACACCTGTGATGGTGTTGGTAACAAGTTTGATCTTCTTCGGATTCATCATGTATTCAAACGAGATTGGAGATCCTTTCTCTCCATTCTTTGGGACAACAGTCGTCATGGCGGCTATCATGATTGGTCAGTTCCAGAATGTTCTGTCAAAAGCGACCAAATATTCCCTGTTCGATTCGACCAAGCAGATGGCCTATATTCCTCTCGACCCTGAATTAAAGGTTAAGGGTCAAGCAGCGGTAGAAGTCATTGGCGGGCGCGCAGGTAAATCTGGTGGTGCGTTTGTTCAGTCTACCTTACTTGCTTCTATTGGAGGCGGTGTTACGCTTGCAAGTCTTGTTCCCATCCTGGGGCCACTTGTGGTTGTGGCTACGATTGCGTGGCTGGTTAGTGTCTCTGGTTTAAGCAAGAAGTTTGAAGAACTGACAAAAGGCAAGCCTGCGGACACGAAAAAATCAGCGTAGGGATTGTGCGGAATACATTAATAAAGACGACATCCTTCCAAGATGTCGTCTTTTTATTTTGTAAAAAAATTCCCCAGATTTTGAAGAGTTGATTTTACCTTTTCCTTCACCAGTGAAATTTTCATTACATTATCAATACGTCGATATAAAAAAGAATGTGTTTCAGTAAAATCAGCAGAATCGTCTTTTAGCCAAAAAAGCAGAGTAGAAGTGTAGACCCCTGCCAAAAGAAAGCGCTTTGAATAATAATTAAAATCTGTCGCCTGATCTCCTGCGGCATACCACATGTCACTGACGGTTCCAGCCAATGTTTTCAGGGCTTGAGTCCCTCTTGAGGACGTGGCTTGATATCGGATAATTTTAGGCAAAGCCATTCGGTAAGGTTTCATTAATTCAAGTCGTACCAGTATGGCGGTTGCAATTCGATCGCGTACACGCATCGAAGTCATATCAAGCTGTTCAAGTTTTTCATTCATTTGACGATCTATCATATGAATAAAATGAAAGAGAGCTTTGTTAACGTCTCCATCAAAAGCGCGCAAGGCATCTATTTCCTGAAAACCTGCTTGTATGACAGCCTGTTCCAGGGCTTCATAGGTCCATCCTTGAGAAGAGACATTACTGAGCATATATCCAATAATTTCATTTTGGATTTCTGGGCTATGAATTGAGGAAGACATAAACTTTTTCCTTTCCTTTGAGGGAGTATTCCCCTATAGTTGGGGAAATTTTAACGCATTATGCGCAGAAATTCTAAACTTTTGAAAGGAGAGTGAAAGAAGCGTGCAAGTCTTGATTCGCGAAAACAATGTAGAGCAAGGTCTACGGTTATTGAAAAAAAAGTTACAACGTGAAGGTCTTTTTCGTGAAATGAAATTGCGTCGTAATTTTGAAAAGCCGTCTGAACGTAGAAAACGTGAAAAATCAGAAGCTATTCGACGCCTTCGTAAAGTTCAACGTAAGCGCATGGAACGCGAAGGATTCTAAATCTCTCCCTCTTTCGAAATGAAGTTATTAGGGCACCCATATTTTCTGGCGTCTCTCTTTGAATCTTTGTTTCGGAAGAGTTTTTTCTTTCGAGAGACTCTTGAAAACCTTGAGAATAACATTTGGAAACTTAACAACCCTCGATTTCTAATCGGGGGTTGTTAAGTAAATGAAGGGTATTGGAAGGAGGATTTAAAGAATAATCTTTCCAGAGTTAGTTTTGTTCTGCCTGATCAGTGATAACTTGTCTCGTCATAGGGTAGTCTAAATTACGCGCCAGGCGGTCGAGATAGCTGTTAACGAAAGAAGTTTCCTTGCCCGCATAAAATGAGTGTGTAATATCAACATATTCAGTAATAATTACAGGCGCAGGAACGTTCGTCGGATGATCGAGCAATTCTGCGCTGGCGATACAGAGAATGGCTTTTAATACATATTCCAGTCTTTCATATTGTCCTTCTCTGTTCAGGGAAGCCTTGATCAGATCGAAGATTTCAGACTTTCTGTTATCTGCACTGGATACAAGTTTTCGAAATAAAACAGGATCAGGTTGAATAACGTAGTCTTCTCCATTGAATCTTAGGCTTATAAACTCAGCAATAACCACCTCTGAAGATTGCTCCTCCTGCTGCATCATTTGATAAAACGCCTGAACGCTTGCCAACCTCGCCATGCGGGCGCGTTCAAAGGGAGATCCTCGACGACTTTTTTTCACTCTTGTTTGACCAAAAATTTTGAGAGACATTATGCTTATTAATGGCGATGAAATCACGAGATAGCAAGCTTTATCTCACCTTCACTCTAAGATTCGGGAATGAATTTGTATTTGATGGTTTTTTTGGATAATCTATAAGTAAAGAGACGCGAGAGTATAAATATGGATATAAAATTATCAAGGAATGTTTTATGCGCAGTTTTAATGGGATGTTTTTTGAGCGAAAATCTGCACGTTCAAGAAAATGTCCCCCCTGTTCCTCCACTCCTCTCTACTGAAATTCTGGCGCAAACAGCAACACAATGCCGTAAAACTATTGATCAGCTTTGGGAAGCACGACGCAGCCTTAAACCTGAGCAAATGCGAGATTTTCAAATTGCTGTTGGACAGGCTTCAAAGAATTGCGATGATTTACAAGAGATTTATACGCAAATGGGGCGTGCGAGTCAATTGAAGCAAGATTATGATCAAGCGTTAGCATCAGCCCAGACGCTTGTTAACGGACAAACATCTGCCCCTGCGTTGTAAATAGGAAAGATCTGAATGACCTCAGTTTTTGATAAGCTCCTGCAAAAAAAAAGCTCCTTTCAGGTACAAAAAGATTTTCTGGACGCTATACGGACGTGGGAAGAAGAGATGGAAGCAGAAAGGAATTTTTCTCCTCTAACGATTCGCAATTATCTTCAGGATCTGACAGTGTTCTGCCTTTTTATCCAACGTTATATGGGTGAACCCTTGAGTATGCAGCTTTTTGAGTGCTTGACGCCGTCAAATTTTCGAGCGTTTTTATCTTATCGCAGTGGTGAGGGAGTTTCTCATCGTTCCAATGCGCGAGCGATTTCGATGCTCAAGTCTTTAAATCGCTTTTTGGATAAAAGATATCAGCTTAAATCCAGTGCGCTTTCCTCTCTTTCCTTGCCCCGTTTAAAAACGTCTTTGCCCCGTCCTATCCATGTGGAAGGCGCTCTTGCACTGACAAATGCGCATATCCCGGAAAATACGCAGCCTTGGCTTGATGCAAGGGATCAGGCTCTTTTTACCCTTCTTTATGGATGTGGACTTCGTATTTCAGAAGCTTTGAATTTAAATGTTCAAGATATTCCTTCTTCTCTTCGATTCTTGACATTAAAGGGCAAGGGGCAAAAAGAGCGCATGGTACCGCTTCAGAAAAAAGTTCTTGAAAAGATTCAAATTTATCTTTCTCAAGCTCCTCATGGGAAAAATTTACAGTCCCCCTTGTTTATTGGACTTCAGGGGAAACGACTGAATCCAGGGATCGCTCAAAAACAAATAAGGCGCTTGCGTTATCAATTAGGGCTTTCTGATTCTGCGACACCTCACGCCTTGCGTCACAGTTTTGCTACGCATTTGTTGGCAGAGGGGGGAGATCTCAGAACAGTCCAAGAACTTTTGGGACATACATCTCTTTCTACCACTCAACGATATACGGGCGTTGAAACATCAAAGCTTCTTAAAGTTTATCAGCAGGCACATCCTCGTACAGACAAGTCTTGACAAGACTCTTTATAAGAGCTTGAATAATTTATACAGGGAGAATAAAAATGAGAAACCTCATTCGCGTGAGTCTTTGTTATCAATTTTTAATGAGTTTTAGCAATATTTTTGCTGAAGACTCTATAGAGGTTGTAAAAAAACCCCTCGGTCGCGTCGTTTCCTATGAAAGCCATCCCTTTAGAAATGATATTCAAATTGATAGTAGAACCAGTCATGTTTCTTTTCGAGATCAAAAGAATGTTGTACAAGAAGATCATTCCCCGTCATCTCTCTCTGACCTTGCGAACATAACAAGCTTAAGTGGTCCTGTGGATCAAGAGGATACCTTACTTGAGTTTATTAAACCCCTTGAGTCTGAGCCAAAAAATTCTCTGGGGGGAAATTCAATGGGTGCTCCTACTATATTTTCTCGTTTCTCTCATGCACAACTGCAAAGCGTTGCGGCTCTTAAATTATTGAAAAAGTACGAAGATAGCCAGCAAAATAAAAAAGATTTTGAAATACCTGAAATCATAAACATGCTTTATGAAATACGAAATTAATCACTATGTAATACTTAAAACCTGAGAGCCTCTGAGACTTTTTGTTTCATTGCCTTTCAGGAAAAAAATGACAGATTTTCACTTCTTTCAAGTTCTTGTTGCTGGGATTGGCCAGATGAGTTAGGCTTAAGGAAATTTATAGGGGAGGAATTGAATGCAGTTCATATATTTGTTGATTATCGGTATTTTACTTGCACCTTTTGCAAACGCTGATGAGAAAGTTTTTACATCCCAGCAAAAGGAAGCTCTCAGCAAAATCATTGATGATCATCTAATGAAGAATCCGGAAGTTCTCGCTTCTGCTCTTGAACAACTTCAGCAAAGACAAATGAAGGAACAGATGGAAAAAAGCAAGGCTCTTATCCAGAAAAATAGCGCGCAGTTATTTAACAATCCTGATGATTATGTCGCCGGCACCGCAAATGCTCCTGTGACACTGGTCGTCTTTATGGATCCCTATTGCGGACATTGCAGAAAATTCCACGAGATCCTCGATCAAGCGACGTCTGGAGACTCTGGCATTAAGGAGTTGAAGGTTGTTTTTAAGGATTTGCCTATTTTTGGAGAGGCATCGGATAGAGCCGTTAAAGCAATGTTAGCCGCAAAACTACAGGGAAAATATACTGATTTTCAAAAAGAAATGTTTAAGGAAGACCAGCCTGTGACAAAAGAAGAAATCATTAAGGTGGCGGCTCGTTTGGGGCTGAATCAATCACGCCTTTTAGCAGATATGGAGTCAGACAAAATAAAATCAATTATTGCGGCCAATCGTCAACTAGCAGAAACTCTTGGCGTGAGCGGAACACCTACCGTTGTAATTGGTGAGCTTTTAATCCCTGGGGGAATGAGTCTTGCGAATTTGAAAGAGCTTGTATCAAAGGGGCAAAAAACTCAAGATAATCTTGCTTCTTCAAAAGATGGTTGATGAAATTCTGTGCAAGGTATGTCATGGCCTTTACTTTATTAAGTCCTCATTTTGAGCCTATGGGAGAGATTCCCACTAAATATACATGTGATGGCCAGAATGTATCTCCAGCTCTTCAATGGCGCAATCCTCCGGAAGGAACAAAAAGTTTTGCCTTGATTGTGGATGACCCCGATATTCCATTTGGCATCAAAGATTCTCATGGCAAGATTTTATCTATTTGGGATCACTGGGTTTTGTTTAATATTCCGTCTTCCGTTTCTGAGTTGCCGGAAGCCATCCAGAGTTTGCCTGCAGGAACACAAAATGGCCAAGGAAGTCATGGCAAGGAAGGCTATTATGGTCCTTGTCCACCAGACAAACGTCATCGCTATTTTTTCAAACTCTACGCATTGGACACGTTTCTTTCTCTTGCAGAAGGGGTAACAAAGCAGGAAGTTGAAGAGGCTATGAAAGGTCATATTATAGGAAAAACAGAATTGATGGGCACTTATGCACGTCCCGAAAGACTCTGAAATTGTCTTTGCGTTGGAGAAAATTCAAGATACTTGAAAACTCAACCGCTATACCCAAAGGATTTCAAAAGTTGGGTATAAGGTACGTGAGCAGGGGCGAATCCCGAAGTCCAACGCCCCACCAGGTTTTGAAAGGCGCAGGGTGTATCAACTTCTAGTTGGTAGTGATTGAGTGGCATCAGTGCAATTGCGGTTAGGATAAACAGAAAATATCTACAAACCTGAAAAAGATATCGCCTTAAATCATTCGAGCAGAATAGAAAGTATTTTTCTATTCTGTCTCTTCTTCATGCTTGATGACGGCATGAACGTCTTCATCTTCTAAATCGTCCGCGTCTTCAATCAGATCATCTGTCTCAATTTCCGTATCGATTTCCGTATTGATATCCTCTATCTGTTCTTCTAGTGCAAGAGGTGCCGCTTTTTTGCGCATTTCTTTCTTGCTACTGCTTTCTGTTGATTTCGAATGTTTTAATACAAAATCAGCAGAAGTATAGGCTGCTTCACACTTTGGACACTTGAATGTTGCTTGATTCAAATCATAAAAATGCACGGCACACTTATGACATACACGCTTTGTTCCCCACTCTGGCTTCACTTTCATTTCTCCTTGAGTATTTCTTAATAACGCATTTGCCATGAAGAAGAGACTGAGTCAAAGGTTTTCTTCTTACAAAATTATATCTGTTATTCGATGTGCATCCATATTAGACTATAACTTTTATCGATTTGGACAAAGAGTATATTTATGACATTCGTTATCACAATTGATGGTCCCGCGGGTGCCGGAAAAGGAACGCTTGCTCGTGCATTGTCTCACCACTATGATCTGGCCTTGCTGGATACGGGGCTTTTGTATCGGTCTATCGGTGTTCAAGCTCTTGAAGCAGGAATTCCATTGGATGATGAAACTCAACTTTCTAGGATCGCACACACTCTTGCCCCTAAAGATTTGATGCGACCCGACCTGCGTACTCATGAAGCCAATGACGCTTCGTCAAAAGTTGCTGTATTTCATAAAGTACGAGAGGCCTTGCTGAACTTTCAAAGGGAATTCGCTAAAAATCCGCCTGCGGGGTTTCAGGGAACTATTTTAGATGGTCGGGACACAGGAACAGTTATTTGTCCTGATGCGACAGTCAAGTTCTTTGTCACAGCCCAGGTTGAGATTCGTGCAGAGAGACGTCTCAAAGAGTTGCAGGCGCGTGGAATTAAGAGTATATATAGCTCTGTCTTGCAGGATATGATAGAGCGTGATTTGAGAGATAGCCAAAGATCAGAAGCTCCGCTTCGATCGCCAGAGGATGCTCTCACTCTTGATACGTCTACACTGACTCCTGAAGAAGTGCTCAAAAAAGCAATTGCTTTTATTGAGATGCGTCGCTCTGCCAAGAAGAAAAAGTCTCTGGCCTGATGTTCTTTTTAAAGGGTGGCAGCTTTGTGTTTTGAGAAAGGTTTTAACAACGAATGTCTATTGAACTAAACAACCAACACGGTGAAATCGAAGATTTTGCCAAAATGCTTGAAGAAACACCTGAAGGCTCTGCGGATATTATTGGCAAAGTTATTAAGGGTTCTGTTATCAGTATGGATAAGGAATCTGCCCTTATCGATGTAGGACTGAAATCAGAGGGACGCGTCTCTTTGAAGGAATTTGCGACGCCGGGTCGTGATCTTACGCTTAAGATCGGAGACCGTGTCGAAGTCTATGTAGAAAAAATGGAAGACAGGGATGGCTTGATTGTTTTGAGTCATGAAAAAGCGCGTCGTGAAGCTTCATGGCAGGAGCTTGAGCGCGCTCACAAGACAAATCAAACGGTTAATGGTATTATTTTTGGTCGTGTCAAGGGTGGTTTCACAGTAGATCTTAATGGTGCTGTTGCTTTCTTGCCTGCAAGCCAGCTGGATGTTCGCCCAATCAAGGATATCACTCCCTTTATGGGCAAGGAACAACCCTTCCAAATTCTGAAGATGGATCGTTCGCGCGGCAACATTGTTGTTTCTCGTCGTACTCTCATTGAAGAATCCAGGACAGAGGCGCGCTCTGAACTGCTTGCCAACATTGAAGAAGGAAAGATTCTTGAGGGCGTGGTTAAAAATATCACCGATTATGGAGCTTTCGTGGATTTGGGGGGGCTTGATGGTTTGCTCCATGTCACAGATATGTCGTGGCGTCGCATTACACACCCTTCAGAAGTGCTGCACGTTGGACAAACAATCAAGGTGCAGATCATTCGCTATAATCGTGATACTCAACGTATTTCCCTGGGAATAAAACAACTGGAAAGTGATCCATGGCAAACAGTAGGATCCAAATTTTCTGTTGGAATGAAATTGCGGGGTACCGTTACAAATATTGCTGATTATGGAGCATTTGTAGAGTTAGATTCTGGTATTGAAGGTCTTGTTCATGTCTCTGAAATGAGTTGGACAAAGAAAAATGTACATCCTGGCAAGATCATTTCTACCAGCCAGGAAATAGAAGTTATGGTTCTGGAGATTGATCCTGCCAAGCGCCGTATTGCTTTGGGAATCAAACAATGTATGGAAAATCCATGGTCCATGGTTGCAAGTGATCGCCCTGTTGGCTCAGAGTTTGAGGGAGAGGTCCGTAATATTACAGAATTTGGCTTGTTTATTGCAGTTTCTGATGATCTGGATGGTATGGTTCATATGTCTGATCTTTCATGGACAGACTCTCCTGAAGAAGCCATCAGAAAGTATAATAAAGGCGACAAAATTCGCGTAAAAGTACTGGAAGTTGATCCAGAAAAAGAGCGTATTTCTCTGGGTGTCAAACAGCTTTCACCCGATCCTTATGCCTCTGGCCTTGCAGAGATCAAAAAAGGAGATATTGTGACTTGTGATATCACAGGAATCACGGATCAGGGGCTGGACGTTGCTATCAATGGGACTCTTCCGGGATTCATCCGTAAGGCAGAACTTTCCAAAGAACGAAGCGAACAACGGACAGATCGTTTTGCCATTGGCGAGAAAGTAGATGCAAAGGTCACGAATATTGATCGCACAACACGCAAACTTTCTCTTTCTATCAAGGGGCGTGAGATCCATGAAGAGAAAGAAGCAATGGCGACTTATGGTTCAGCCGATAGTGGTGCAAGTCTTGGAGATATCCTTGGAGCCGCTTTTGATAAGGTGAAAGAAAATAAGCAAACCGCAAAAACCGATAATTCTGAAAAAGAATAAACTCTTTAAATTCCCCGGACGATGAACTTGTCTGGGGAATCTTTCTTTAAAAGAACAGAATCCTTAAAATCAAGGATAGAAAGCTTTCTCAATATTTTGATTATTTCCATAATGAATATCTCTTTGTAAGGACAGAAACTGCATCACAATCTCCAAAAAATTTGTTTTTGTTCAGAGCTCAAATAATTCGGTAAAGGTGGAATAGTTCTCATGCGAGATCGAGGAACATTTTTTGTTTCGTCCTCCTCGTCTTTTATATCGGATGCATTAGATAATAAGGAAGTATTGAAGGACAGGAAGATTGTAAAAAGTAAACATGATATAGCTAAAAACCTTTAAAA
>BBVC01000100.1 GCA_001192655.1 Caedimonas varicaedens | reverse complement strand
GCTATATATAATTTTTCATAGTAATTTCCCCATTTTTTTCATTAACATAAGATAACTCCAATTATTAATTAATAATTTCCATATTTACCTTATGTGCTAAGTATTTACTATTAATCGTATAGCCCAGATCTTTTAAAGCATGAGCTGAAAGAAATCATCAAATCCTGAGAGACAATTGACATATAGTGGAATTGACTCACAATAAGGGCTATGGATGAAAAAAAACTCTTGGCTCCTCTTTCTTCTCTTGCGACTCTTCAAAAGGGTGTTCAGGTGATTCATGGCTATATTAAAACCTTGCCGGACTCACCGGGCGTTTATCGAATGCTTAATCAGCGATATGAAGCGCTTTATGTAGGGAAAGCAAGGAATCTAAAGAAACGCGTTCAAAGTTACACACAAATTCATCGACTTCCTAACCGGTTAAAACGCATGATTGCCGAAACATCCCTGATGGAGTTTGTGACGACGCATACTGAAGTAGAAGCTTTATTGCTTGAAGCTAATCTTATTAAGAAGCTTTCGCCTCGTTATAATATTTTATTGAAAGACAGCAAGTTTTTTTCATTTATTATGGTCACAGATCACGCTTGGCCAAGACTTAAAAAACATCGGGGAGCAAAAGATACGGCTGCAAAATATTATGGTCCTTTTGCTTCCACAGAGGCTGTCAATCATACTTTGACGACTCTCTATAAAGTGTTTCGATTGAGGTCGTGTTCTGACTCTTTCTTTACTGCACGCAAAAAACCCTGCCTGCAATATTATATTAAGCGGTGTACAGCGCCATGCGTGGGATATATTACAGCGGATGAATATGCTGATTCTGTGCAACAAACCATCAATTTTCTGGAAGGAAAATCTCACCAGATTCAAAAAGATCTCAGTGCAAAAATGCTTGAAGCCAGTCATGTAAAAAACTATGAACAGGCAGCTGGTTATCGCAATATGATCCGTGCATTGACTCAAATTCAAACCCAGCAAAATATCAATAGCCCTGTTTTGGAAGACGCTGACATTATGTCTATTGCTTCTCTGGGGGGACGTGTATGTGTTCAAATATTTTTCTTTAGGGGGGGAAGTAATTACGGGACGCACAGCTTTTTTCCTGAATGCCAGGAAGACATTCCTCTGGAAGAAACGCTTGCTGCTTTTATGGCGGTATTTTATCAGGATAATACGCCGCCCGGTGAAATCCTTCTTAACCTTTCCCCCCGCGATGCAGAGCTTATGGAACAGGCTTTTGCCAAACTTGCAGGGCATAAGGTGCGCTTATGGGTTCCCCAAAAGGGGGCGCGCCGCAAGATCGTCGATCATGCTCTTGAAAATGCCAGGGATGCTCTGGCGCGTCATTTGGCTGATACGCGATCTCATGTCAGCTTGTTGACAGGTCTTGCAAAGGCTCTGAGCCTTTCACGTGTCCCTGAACGTATTGAAGTCTATGATAACAGTCATATTCAGGGTACAAATGCGATTGGTGCCATGATTGTAGCAGGCGCTAAGGGGTTTGATAAAACAGCCTATCGAAAATTTACAATTAAAAATGCGGAAATGACCCCAGGGGATGATTATGGAATGATGCGGGAAGTCATGCAGCGTCGATTTTCCGGAACATTGTCCCAGGATCCTGAACGCAATCTTTTGCCCGATCTTTTGTTGATTGATGGTGGACAGGGGCAGTTGACAGCTGTTCATACAGTTCTGGATAAACTGGGTATAGTCATTCCTGTCGTTGGGATTGCAAAGGGCGCTGATCGACATGCAGGGCGGGAAACTTTCTTTCAGAGAGGACGTGAACCTTTCTCATTAGATCAACGAAAGGATATTCTTTATTTTTTACAAAGATTGAGAGATGAGGCTCATCGTTTTGCTGTAGGATTTCATCGTCAAAAAAGAACAAAAGAATTAACAAAATCTCTATTAGATGAGATTGATGGTATTGGTCCTGCACGTAAACGGGCGTTGCTGCGCCGATTTGGCTCAATTCGTGAGATTGCGCGTGCCGGAGCGCAGGATTTACAAACAGTTGAAGGAATTAGTGCAACAATAGCACAAAAAATATATAATCATTTTAACCGTTAGCAAAGACGGGCTTGGCAGATTTTATTCTGCTATATTTATAGGAAAACATAGAAAGATTTCAAGATGTCCGGGCTTCCCAATATTTTAACTTTTTTGCGTATGGCGTTTATCCCCGTTGTTATTTTTCTTTTCTACCTTCAAAATCAAACAGGGTATTATATCGCTGCGGCTATTTTTATTCTTGCGTGCATTACCGATTATCTGGACGGATATTTTGCACGTACATACGATCAAACGACGAATTTGGGAAGATTTCTGGATCCTGTTGCGGATAAACTGTTGATTTGTTCTACATTATTACTTTTAGTAGGTTTTGATCACATCAAAGGTCTTTCTCTCATTCCCGCCATTGTTATTTTATGTCGGGAAATTCTGGTATCGGGACTTCGTGAATTTCTAGCTGAAACTAATCTTCTCATGCCTGTCACGATGTTGGCAAAATGGAAAACAGGATTGCAAATGGTTGCGCTTTCCGTTCTGATTATTGCTAAACCCACTGCCGATCTTTTTTCGCTGATGAATTTGGGACTTGCGGGATTATGGATTGCTGCTGCTCTTACTTTTGTAACAGGGTATGATTATGTAAAAGCAGGTTTAAAAATGGTCTCTTCAGCAAGATAAAATACGCAATTTTTATCCTATTATCCTCAATCTCCTCTTCCATCTGACAGCATAAGATTGTCAATAAGGTCAAAAATCCCCTTGCTCAGAAAAAGTGGAAAATCCATTTCAGTTTTTTAACGAATTTCAGTAGAATGATTCATTCCTCTTCCAAAGGAATAAATAAAGATAGGGAGAATCACATGATCGGCATTGTCATCGTAACGCACGGTAATCTGGCAAGAGAATTCAAAGCTGTGATTGAACATGTCATGGGACCTCAAATACAGTTTTGTGCTTTTGGAATTCAGAACGAAGATGATATTTCTCAAAAACGCAAAGAGCTCTTGAAAATTGTCAACATCGG
>BBVC01000099.1 GCA_001192655.1 Caedimonas varicaedens | reverse complement strand
CTCTTGCCTTGTCGGCGTAATATTTTTATTTCCATCGTTTGTTCCCACTGAATCATTATTCCTAAACTCCTTTGAAAAGGAGTTAATGCGTGGGTGTATCAAAATTCAACCGATGATCTGTATCATTTTACCTCCGGCGCTAACAAAATTGTTAAATCCCTTGATCAAGGAATGGGTGTAGCTGTTTTGACAGATATGTTTGGGGGAACTCCTTCCAATCTCGCTTTATCCCTTTTGGATCTCAAAAATGTAGAGGTCATGGCAGGCGTCAACCTTCCCCTGCTTATCAAATTAATAAGTTTGCGCGACAAAAAATCTCTTCAGGAAAGTATGAAAGAAGCCCAGGAAGCAGGACAGCGCTATATTAATCTGGCATCTCACTTTCTGGCGGCTTCCAGTGAGTGAGATTACCATTAAACAATGGGTTACCTTGGAAAACGCTAAGGGATTACACGCACGAGCAGCGGCGAAATTTGTAAAGGTTTCCTGCTCTTTTGAAGCAGATGCTCAGGTCAAATCAGGAGACATTATTGTTTCTGGACGCTCAATTATGGGACTTTTAATGTTGGCAGCAACAAAAGGAACAAAACTTGAGATCTACACTTCTGGCCGCGATGCTGAAGCCCTTATGAAGGCCCTCCAAGAGCTTATATGTCATAGATTTAATGAAGAAAATTGAAGAAAGAAATCCTTTGAATATAGCCTAGAATTTCATCTTCATCTTCCTTCCCCACTTGAAATAAGAAAAAAATCGCGGTATCTAAGAGGTAATTCATATTCAATCGTCAGGTCATTCATGTCCAATAATGCCTCAAGTTATTTAAATCTCCTGTGGAAACGCGGTCAGGACTTTCTGGGCGTAGAAATCCCCATTCTGGGTGGTGCCATGACATGGGTATCTGATCATGACCTTGTTTCAGCCATATCCAATGCTCAAGGATTCGGAATTCTTGCTTGTGGCGCCATGACGCCAGACCTTCTCAAGAATGAGATCCGAAAAACTCAGGAATACACAAAAAAACCTTTTGGAGTTAATCTTATTACGCTGCACCCCATGCTCTCAGAGTTGATTGACGTGTGTGTGGAATTTTCTATCAGCCATGTCTTTCTTGCGGGTGGGCTCCCACCCAAAGAAGCCATTGAAAAGCTGAAACAGGCAGGGATCAAGACCATTTGTTTTGCTCCTGCTTTGGCTCTTGCCAGACGTTTTGTCAAACAGGGGGTTGATGCCCTGATTATTGAAGGACATGAGGCAGGTGGGCATATCGGACCTGTTTCCACAAATATTTTAGCCCAGGAAATTTTACCTGTTATTCAAGAGGTTCCTGTTTTTGTTGCAGGGGGAATAGGACGCGGAGAAATGATTCTCTCTTTCCTTGAAATGGGAGCCTCTGGTTGCCAATTGGGGACACGTTTTGTATGCGCCAGGGAATCTCGCGCCCATCCACGTTTCAAGCAGGCTTTTATTAACGCAGCAGCACGGGAAGCCATTGTCTCTCCCCAGCTGGATCCGCGATTTCCTGTTATTCCTGTGCGCGCCCTTGCAAATGCCGGCGCGCAACGATTTATAGAATTTCAACGCAAGATGATCGATCAGGTTGAACGAGGCGAAGAAGAATTAAAAGAAGCCCAGCTTAAAATTGAGCATTATTGGGCAGGCGCTCTTCGCAAGGCTGTTATTGAAGGAAATATTGAAGAAGGTTCTCTTATGGCAGGGCAAAGTGTCGGATTTGTGGAAAAAGAGCAGACAACAGCAGAAATTATAGAAGAACTTCTCGGCCAAGCCTTAAAAGCAATTGGTCAGAGAAACAGTCTCTCTTCCCTGGCAGTATCCTGAAAAGAGAAAATTTAATTGAAGACCGATTACAAGTCCCCTGAGAAAAAGTTAAATACCAGAAAATTTTCTTACTTCCATATATTGCCCATAAGGAATTTTTCCGTTAATAGATGCTAGCGCTTAAAGGAAAATTCAAGGGAGAAGTCTCAGAAAATACTTTTTCACTTAACCACTTGCGAGAGAGAATGAGGAAACAGCTGACTCAAGGCATCCATTAACTCAGAGAAAGCTCTTGCTTTTTTATAATTAAAATCGAGCATTTCCTCTCCCTCATAGTCACATTTCAAGGCTTTTTCGGCTGACAGATCCTGCATTCTGCAAAGCTGCGGCTCTGTTAATGAACGAAAACGCGAATCATATGAGTGCAAAATTGCAATCGCTTCATTGACCGCCACAAACCGTTTCTGATCCTCTCTTTCTTCTTGTATTGCTTTTTTCAATTCACGAGCTTTCTTGACAAGTTCGACTTCATCTGCGGGAGGCATGTAAAGGCGATATTGTAAAAAGTTATCCTCTTCCTCTTCTTTTTGAAGTGAGGAACAAAGTCCAAAAGTACTGGAAAAAAGAATACTATAAAGAATAATAAACAGAGACCTTGACATCCTTATACCCCCCTGGATTTTTTATGCAGAGTAATACATTGGAAAAATTTCTACAATGCAAAACACGCTCTTTAAAGAATGCTTTTCCCGTTTTTTTTCAGCACAAGCGTGACCCATTCTGCCATAGGATATGTTTTTTGCAGAGAAAATCCCACCTTCTCATACGCCTTTAGAGTGCCTTGTTGCTGAGTTTGCAAAAGTCCCGACAAGATCACTTTTCCCTCTTCTGCCATAAAGCGTGCCATTTCCGGAGACAGAGCAATCAAGGGGTCGGCCAGGATATTTGCTGCAATCAAACTGTAGGGAGCCTGAGCTTCTAACCTTTCATGACTAAAGCCTTCCGAAAGTATGACCTCTACAAACCTCTCCAAATGATTTTCTGCAACGTTAAGGTTCGCTCGATCAACGGCTTCTGGATCATTATCAGAAGCTATTCCCCTGACCTGGAATAAACGCGCCATCGCCATTGCCAACACGGCTGTGCCGCATCCCAAATCCAGATAGTTCTGTACCTTTATTCCTGCCTGTTTCAAATCATGTAAGGCAAGCAGGCATCCCTGTGTCGTGGCATGTTGTCCTGTCCCAAAAGCGGTTGCTGCATCAATCCTGAAAGCTATTTTCCCTTCAGGCAGTTTCTCCTGATGGTGCGATCCATAAATATAAAAAGGACCAATATCGATGGCAGGAAAGGATTTGCGGTTTTCAGACAGCCAATCTTTGGATGGCAATGGCGCCAGTTCGTAGGAAAGTGTTCCCAGAAGAGACTTGATATTTTTTTCGTCAGGCTGTTCCTCGAATGTTGCTTCTACTTGCCACACCTGAGCTTGAGCATCTTTTTCAAACCACGATACCGCCAGACAGATATCTTCCAATTGAGAAGCAAGATATTCAGCTTCAGCCACAGAGGATAAGAAAGAGAGACGCCACATCAGAAAAACTCCGCGATTTATTAGATCTCTTTAGAAACTGGGTTTCTAAAGAGATCTATTTTTTTTCAACAAATGAAGTCATCACTTTTTTCAGCCCACTATGCTCAAAGTCAACCTCAAGTTTATCTCCCATGACTTCAACAACTTGTCCATATCCAAACTTAAGATGAAAAACCCGATCCCGAACCTGATACAAAGCTCTGGGCATTGAAGCAGGCGAAAGAGCCGAAGAAGATAAATGCAGAGGCTTTTTAATTCGTTGCTCTTCTTCTTCATAAGAACGACGCGCGAAGAGGCCTGGTTGCGTATGAATGTCAACCAGATCTTTTGGCAATTCATCGATAAAACGCGAAGGCAAAGAGGACTGCCACAATCCATGAAGGCGCCGGTTCGCAACAAAGGAAATATAAACACGCTTGCGTGCACGTGTCAGCCCGACATAGGCCAGGCGCCGCTCTTCTTCCAAACCTTCACGCGCTTCAGCGTCAAGGGAACGAGCATTGGGGAAGATGCCCTCTTCCCAGCCTGCCAAAAAAACAGTGTTGAATTCAAGACCCTTTGCGCTGTGAAGTGTCATAATGCTGACAGCCTCTGACTGAGCCGCCGAATTGTTGTCCATCACCAGAGATACATGTTCAAGAAAATCGCCCAGGCTTTGAAATTCATCCAGTGCGGAAACCAGTTCTTTCAGGTTTTCCAGCCTGCCTGGCGCTTCTGCAGATTTATCTTGCATCCACATTTGTGTATAACCCGATTCATCCAGCACCATTTGAGCAAGTTCAGCAGGAGTCATGGTCTGAAGGCATCGTTGCCAATGTTCCAAATCTGTCAGAAAACGCCGAAGAGAATTTTTTGCAGCGCCCTTGAGCTCATCCGTTCCCAAAAGTTTTCCTGTTGCATGAACAAGCGATATTTGTTCAAGGCGTGCAAACTGATTTAAAATTTGCAAGGTAGAATTTCCAATTCCCCGGCGAGGCGTATTAATGATGCGTTCAAAAGAAAGGCTGTCTTCGGGCTGCACAATAAGACGAAGATAAGCAAGAGCGTCCCGAACTTCCATACGCTCGTAAAACTTGGGGCCGCCAATCACACGATAGGGTATGGCCAATGTGATCAGGCGATCTTCGAATTCTCTGGTTTGATGACCTGCGCGCACCAAGATGGCCATGCTTGCCAGTGATTCTTTTGCTCTTTGCCAACGCTCAATTTCTTCTCCAACAAAGCGCGCTTCGCTTTCGCCATCCCACAGTCCATACAAAGAGATTTTTTCTCCTGTTTCCTGCGTTGTCCATAATGTTTTGCCCAAACGATCTTTATTATGAGCAATCAATGCGGCTGCAGCTCCTAAAATTTCGGGGGTAGAACGATAATTCTGTTCAAGCCGAATAACGACAGCGTCAGGAAAATCTTTCTCAAATCTTAGAATATTAGCAACTTCTGCACCGCGCCATCCATAAATTGACTGGTCATCATCACCCACACAGCAAATATTGTTATGCCCCATGGCTAACAGGCGTAACCATAAATATTGGGCTACATTTGTATCCTGATACTCATCAACCATCACATAGCGAAATTGTTGCTGATAGCGTTTTAATACATCAGAATGAGCCGAGAAAATGGTAATGCAATGAAGGAGTAAATCTCCAAAATCAACAGCATTCAAAGTTTTAAGACGCTCTTGATAAATTTTATAGATTGTAAGGGCAGGATTGGCTGAATCCTGTGACAATTCGTATTCTGGGACTTTATGGGGAAGGTATCCCCGATCTTTCCAGCGACTGATGATCGTTTGAATAAGCCGAGGCGGCCATCGTTTTTCGTCTATATTTTCCGCTTTCAGAATTTGTTTTACAAGACGAACCTGATCGTCTGCATCAAGAATTGTAAAGTTTGATTTTAATCCGGCAAGTTCAGCATGACTGCGGAGAATCCGTACACTCAGAGCATGAAAGGTCCCTAACCACAGCCCCTCAGCTGAATTGCCAATCAAATGGGCAATGCGTGCACGCATTTCATGGGAAGCCTTATTGGTAAAGGTAACAGCCAGAATTTGTGAGGGCCACGCCTTAGCCAACGTCAGGATATGCGCAACACGCGTTGTCAAAACCCGTGTTTTTCCTGTTCCTGCCCCAGCAAGTACCAAAACAGACCCCTCAAGTTTTTCAACAGCCTGACGCTGTGGCTCATTGAGATCTTTCAGGTAATCATACACTTTATCCTCAATGGGGGGAATAATGGCAACACTTGACAACAAATACCGCAATCCTGTCTACTTGTTAAATGAATATTCATTTCATAGTCTGAATAAAAGGGACAAAGAGTATGGCGCGTCTCTGGGTTACCCCTGCTTCCTGTTTTCATACAAAAGCTGTCGCCTTTATGATGCTGTCCGTGGGACAGTATGCTATTCAGGATGTTCTCGTCAAGAGCTTACCTGATTCAATTCACATCGTCGAGATTATCTTTTTTCGAAGTTTATTTTCTTGTGTTGTTATTGTTTGCATCGCTCCTTTCGAATCTTCTCCGGCTCTATGGCGCACGAGACGCTTCCGTCTTCACTTTTTTCGATGTTTTTTTGCATGTATAGCTCTGGTCGGTTTTATCTCTTCCTTTCGGCTTATTCCTCTTGCAGATGCCTATGCTCTGACATTTTCTGCCCCTCTCTTTCTGACAGTCATGGCGCATTTTTATCTTGGTGAAAAAATTGGACTGCAACGCTGTGTGACAGTATGCCTGGGTTTCTTGGGGATTATTGTGATGCTGCGTCCTACAGGAAATGCGTTAAATATAGGGGGATTAATGGCTCTTGCAGGGGGATTTTTTCATGCTGTTTCCCTGATACAGACACGAGAGTTAACTTATGAAGACAGCAATAGTTTGATTGTCGCAACCTTTACTCTGACCTGTTTTATTTTAAGCGGATTAGTCCTCCCTTTTTTTTGGAGCCATCCTCCCCTGGAATTTTTGGAAAATTTTATCATGATCGGACTTCTGGGAGGAAGCGCGCAATATGCCATGATTCACTCCTATCGTTTGGCTCCCGTATCTTCCATTGCTCCTTTTGATTATGTTGCCATCATTTGGGCTGTCGCTTTTGGCTATTATTTTTGGGGACATATCCCAGATTTTTACATTATTATTGGCGGCTGTCTTATCATTGGTGGGGGACTTCATCTTATCTATTATGAGCGACAAAAAGAAAAATTCCGTCTTATCAGAGCCTGATGTTAAAATAATGCAGACAGACAAACATAACTCAAGCTTATAATAAAGTTCTTGACGAAAGGTTTCATATATGTGACTCCAAAGGAAAATATCTGCCTGCGGGATTAAAGATATACTCGAAAAGTTCCAGTATTTGAACAGGGACACAAGCGACGCTTCTGCACAGCAACGCATGCAGGAAACGTGAATTCCAACGCCTAATACCCTGAGAAAAAAGAAAACAGGGAAAATCAATGACAGCACAAGCTTCTACAACTTCTCACCGACTACTGCGACGTCTTCGTGATATCATGGGTGGAGCAGATCTCTCTTCCCAGAACAAACTTGACTTCATCGTCAAGCTGATCGCAGCTGATATGGAGGCCGACGTCTGTTCTGTTTATTTAGTGCGAGGGGGGATATTTCTGGAATTATTTGCCACTCATGGGCTTAATCTCTCTATGGTACATCGCCTAAGGCTGAATATTGGTGAAGGTGTTGTGGGAGATGTTGCTGCAAATTCACGTCCTCTCGTTCTTTCCGATGTGAAATCACACCCCAGTTTCAAGCTAATTCCCCAGTCCAATGAAGAAAAGTTAATCTCTTTCCTGGCGGTTCCCCTGAATCGAAGAGGAAAAGTCATTGGCGTATTAACCCTTCAAACACTCAAAAAGAGGCTTTTTACCAATGGGGAAGTAGAAATTCTTCAGACAATTGCCATGGTACTGTCTGAAATGATCGTTGCAGGAGAGCTCATTAACCGACATGAATTTCATATCACAGGGAGTGGAGATTTCCATGATCTGAAACTCTGGGGAATTTCCCTTAATCCTGGTTTGGCTTATGGAACCGCTGTACTTCATCATCCTCATATCGTTGTTAAACAACTTATTTCAGAAGACACACATACTGAACTGAATCGTTTTGACCAGGCTGTACAGGCCATGCAAGAATCTATCAAAACTTTATTTTCAAAATCTTTTTTGCAAAATACCGAACATCGTGAGATTCTTGAGACTTATGAAATGTTTGCCCATGATCGTGGCTGGCTAACCCGCATCAAACGCCTTATCGAAACAGGGTTTACAGCAGAAGCCGCTGTTCAAAAAGTTCAGCGTGATTTGCGTATTCATCTTTCCCGCCCCAACAATAGCTTACTGCGTGACCGCTTATGGGATTTTGAAGATCTTGCCAATCGGCTGCTTCACCATTTATTAGGTGAAAAAGATATCGTAGCGACACAAGACGAAGCAGGAATTATTATCGTTGCGCACAGCCTGGGATCTGCGGAACTTCTGGAATATGAGAACTACGGCATTTGTGGCCTTGTTCTCGAGGAAGGGCTACAAACAGCTCATGTCTCTATCGTTGCACGCGCACTCAATATTCCCGTCGTAAGCCGTATTCCTGATGTTTTGGGAAAAATTGAGCCTGGAGAAATCATTTTGATGGATGGAAATACAGGACTGGTGACATTGAGACCAAACAGCCGAACTCTCATGAATTTTGAATCCCGACACCATCACTTTTCTAAAAAGCATGCTTTGGCACAGGAAATACAGAATCAACCAGCCATAACGCTGGATGGAATCGAAATTGATCTCTATCTGAACGCGGGACTTCTGATAGACATTGAACAACTCAAAATCACCGCAGCCAAAGGCGTAGGACTTTATCGTACAGAAATTCCTTTTATGATGCAGCATGAGTTTCCAACAGTTGAAACACAAGTGAAATTATATTCTGAGCTTAGGCATGCCGCAGGAAGTCATCCTGTCATATTTCGCACCCTAGATATTGGAGGAGATAAGGCACTTCCCTATTTGCGATCCATGGAAGATGACAATCCTGTTTTAGGGTGGCGAGCCATTAGAATTGGACTTGATCGTCCCATGTTATTACGCTACCAGCTGCGCGCGCTTATTCAAGCCGCAGCAGGAAAAGAGTTACATCTTATGTTCCCCATGATTGCTGAGTTGGAAGAGCTGTTGGAAGCGAAACGATTGCTCGGTCTTGAATTAGAGAGAACGCAAAAACACAAGAAACGAAATCCCCCTTCTTCCATAAAAATCGGTATCATGATAGAGGTTCCTTCAATTGTGTGGTCTTTAAGCTCTATTTTACCCCATGTAGATTTCGTTTCTCTGGGCAGCAATGATCTATCGCAATTCTTTTTTGCCGCAGACCGCACCAATCCTTACCTTGCTGATCGCTATGACGTCCTGTCACCTTCCTTTCTGAACATTCTTCAACATGTTGCGAAAACTTGCAAAATAGCACAAAAGCCTCTTACCTTATGCGGTGAGATGGCGAGAAATCCTCTGGAAGCAATGGCGCTTTTGATGATTGGATATCGCTCTCTTTCAATGGCGCCTTCTTGTATAGGAAATATAAAGCTAATGATTCGCAGTCTAAATCTTAAATCAGCTACTGAATATTTACAAACAATTACAAAGAAATATAAAAAGACTTTACGGCAAGATTTATCTGATTATGCAAAAGATCACCATATTATTTATTAATTAACTTGATTAGATCACCTGTTTTTTGGTATTGATTGTGAAAATAAAATAAGTTTGATCCGAAAATTCAGGCTTAAACTCTAAAGAATAATCTGACGTTAAAAATACAACCAAGGTAATGTCTGTGATGAAACAAGAACAAATACAAGTTGATTATTCTCCTTCCATCACAAGTTATCTGACAGAATGCCGGAACGAAAAAGGGTATTCTATCCAGGATGTCGCCACGCATCTTCGCATAAGCTCTCATTATATTGAAGCCATTGAAAATAATGATGGTCCCCGCCTTCCAGAGCGCGTGTATGTCCTGGGCTTTGTTCGTTCTTATGCAAAATTTTTGGGAATAGACCCCGAATATTGCGTTCGTCGCTTTAAGGAAGAAATCCTGCAAGAAGAAGCAGCGGCCCCCCTTTTTTTTCCTACTCCTCTTTCTTCCGAGACGGCTCCAAGCAAAAAAATTCTTCTTTTATCATCAGTAGGGCTTATGGTTATTTTTGCTATAGGGTACGGAATAAAGCAATGGAGTTCAACTTCTCAACCGATTGATCATGCGATCGCTGAGGTCTCGAAACCAGTAATGTCAAACATACAGTCGGCGACGTTGAATTCTTCCCCGCAAGATTCAACAGCAAAGGAAGGAAATCCGGAAACACAGGAAGAAGATGAAGATTCGAACCAGGAAAATCTGGAACAAACCGCTGCAGAATCAACCAGCACGCAAGAACTCCCCCAGCCCTCACCAACAATTCTTGCAGAAAATAGAGAGCTTAATCTTGCATTTTCCCAACCTTCCTGGATAGAAATTAAAGATCCTCTCGGGAATATTATTATAGAAAAAACTTTCCAGGCTGGAGAAAACTATACCCTCTCCAAAAGTCAGGGGCATACTATGCGGACGGGGAATGCTGGGGGCATTAATGTCAAAATAGGAGCAAAACCTGCCCAACCTCTTGGAAAGACGGGTGAGGTTCTATCAAATCTTTCTCTGGACGCAGAGGCTCTTTCTGCCTATCTTAAGCAACATTAGTTCAAATATTTATGGAGATAGAGGGTGTTTCAACCTGTACGCGGGACACATGATCTGTATGGAGAAGAGTGCCAAAAACATCTGAAAGTTATTGAAACTGCACGAGAAATCACACAGTGGTATGGTTATGATGAAATCATAACCCCCATTTTTGAATTTGAGGGTGTTTTTCATCGTTTGGGAGAAACCTCTGATGTTGTTTCCAAAGAAACATATACCTTTACCGATCGAGGAGGGGATAGCCTTACGTTACGCCCTGAATGTACAGCCCCCGTGGTACGAGCCGCTATTTCCAATGGATTGACGCAACAGCTTCCCCTGAAATTTTTTTATGCAGGGTCTATGTTTCGCTATGACCGCCCTCAAAAAGGAAGGTTTCGCCAGTTTGAGCAAGTGGGAGTTGAACTCTGCGGTGTTTCTGAACCGCAAGGAGATGTGGAAGTGATTGCGCTGGCAGCTCATATCCTGGAAAGATTAGGACTTTCAGGTCGTGTTATCCTGGAAATCAATACTCTGGGCGATATGGAAAGCCGGAATGCCTATCGTGAAGCCCTCGTTTCCTATTTCAAACGCTATACATCATCCTTATCAAAAGAAAGCCTTGAACGGCTTGAGAAAAATCCCCTTCGTATCCTTGATTCAAAAGACAAGAAAGATCAGGAAATCGTCAGGGAAGCCCCTGTTTTTAATGAATTTCTGTCTCACCTTTCAAAGGCTCATTTTGAGGATGTTCTCAAGAGTTTGGAGCTTTTAAAAATCTCCTATAAAATCAATCGCAAACTGGTAAGAGGGTTGGATTATTACTGCCATACAGCCTTTGAATTTATTTCAGATGAATTAGGCGCCCAAGGAACTGTGTTGGCAGGGGGTAGATATGATGGGTTGTTCAAAATGATGGAAGGACCTGATTTATCAGGTGTAGGCTGGGCAGCAGGAGTGCAAAGACTCATGCTTCTCTCCCATTTAACCCTGGCACAAAAAAGTCTTGTAGCGCTTGTTCCTCTGGGTGAGGTAGCAGAAGCACAAGCTTTGATCCTTGCCCAACAATTAAGGAAACAAGGCATTGCTGTTGATCTTGGTTTTTCTGGAAATATGTCAAAGAGGCTAAAACGAGCTCATAAAATGGAAGCTCAATGGGCTATCATATTGGGAGAAGATGAGATCAGAGAACACGTTGCCCTCGCAAGAAATTTGGTCTCAGGCGAACAAACAAAAATCCCTCTCTCCCAGCTAGCAGAATATTTACTTGTCGAGCGGAGCCCCTCATGAGTCTAGACTATAAACTGACCCAGGTTCTGAATCGCTATTACGAATTGCGTGATATGCTGGCCCGTAGCACCCATGAAACTCCCCAGGAATTTATCAAGCTTTCCAAAGAATTTTCCGAGGTCGAAAAAGTTGCAGAAACGATCATTCAATTGAGAGATTGCCAACAACAGATCCAAGAGCTCGAGGCGATAATGAATGATCCGACCATGGATCGGGATTTTAAAACCCTTGCAGAGGAAGATTTCCTGATACAAAAAAAGCGTCTGTCAGAACTGGAACAACACATTAAAATTTTGCTCTTGCCTAAAGATGAGGATGATGACCGCAACGTCATTCTGGAAATTCGCGCAGGGACGGGAGGTGATGAGGCGGCTCTTTTTGGGGCGGATCTTTTTCGAATGTACCAACGCTATGCAGAATCCCACCATTGGAAATTTGAAGTTTTACATTTTAATGATACAGGTATTGGCGGGCTTAAGGACGCAAGCGCTCAAATTACGGGACGTGGTGTTTATGCGCGCTTGAAATTCGAATCCGGCGTTCATCGCGTCCAACGCGTTCCCGCAACAGAGACACAAGGACGCATTCACACGAGCGCGGCCACTGTCGCTATTTTGCCTGAGGCGGAAGAAGTCGACATTGTGATTGAAGAAAAAGACTTGCGAATTGATGTTTTTCGTTCAAGCGGACCAGGCGGGCAATCCGTGAACACAACGGACAGCGCTGTCCGCATCACCCATCTTCCCACGGGTCTGGTTGTCTCACAGCAGGATGAGAAATCTCAACATAAAAATCGTGCGAAAGCCCTTAAAATTCTTCGCGCACGTCTTTATGACCTTGAACGCCAAAAACGGGACGCCGAACGTGCAGCTACCCGCAAAACTCAAGTTGGATCTGGTGATCGCTCAGAACGTATCCGTACCTACAATTTCCCCCAGGGACGGGTCACAGATCATCGTATTGGACTGACGCTCTATAAAATAGAGCAAATCCTAGAAGGTTCTGCGCTTGACGAACTGCTCCAGGCACTTATTACCGAAGACCAGGCCAGCAAACTAGCGGAATTGGATTATTAAAGAGTAAGCGTGGATATTATTTATATATTGTTCTGAAGATCAAAGAATAGCCCACACAGCCATCCCCAAAGAATCTCCCTGAGAACAGCTGCGACAGGCAGCTGCGCCAATTAAAGCTTGGCAGCCAAGTTTGTAAAGTCAGTATTGATTTTGGTACCCAAGCTTGTCACGCCAACAATAATCACAATAGCAATTAAGGCAACTAACAAACCATATTCGGCAGCAGAGGCTCCATTTTCATCCTTGAAAAAATTAATAAAAGTTTTCATTTTTATCTCCCTAAATTAACAATAGCCACTTAATGTACACCTTCATACTGCCCTAAAATTGTTAAAGAAACATTAACCGTAGGGGATTATTTTTTTCAGGCTGGATGTTTAGATTCTTTTTTTGAAGAGAAAGTATTAATTTATTTTTTAAGCATTACATTTTGTTGTATAATGAAAAGGTAAATAAAAAATAATTGATAATGAGTTATATTAGGGGAGGGGATCTATGTTTGGACAAAATCTTCAAACATTTTCTTCTGTTGTGTCGTTTTTGAAAAGAAAATTACTCTTTTTTAAGAGAGAGAATGGAACATCTCTCATTGAATTTGCGATTTTAGCACCTGTTTTTATTACCCTTGTATTTGGTATCCTGAATTTAGGTATTATGATGACTGTCCAAAATGCCCTGGAATCAGCAGTCCGCGAGGCAGGGCGTTATGGAATTACCGGTCAAAGCGAACAAGGACTGACGCGAGATCAGTCTATCATACAAGTCATTCAACAAACGGCCAGTAAATATAGCGCTGGTATTATAGACCCCAGCAAAATTCAGGTCACTGTCACAGCTTATCCAGATTTGACACAAACAGGACAACCGGGCGTTTCAGGGTCTTTCGGGTTACCGGGGCAGGCTGTCCTTTATCAAGTCAGCTATCCATGGAATACTTTCTTCAATTTATTTTGGGGCAGCAACATCGTGACACTGCACGCCCAGACACCTGTTTTGAATGAACAATTTACCCCTGGATCCTAAGGAGTTTAAAGTGAGTTTTTTAGAAAACATAAAGAATTATTTTAAAATAAACAGAGGCAACATCTTGTCAGAGTTTGCTCTTATTGCGCCTGTCGCTATTCTTTTATTTTCGGGGATCTATGAAATATCAAACTATATTTTATTAAATAATAAAGTCATTCGCGCCGCCGGCGTGGTTGGCGATATGATCAGTCGCCAAAATATCACCCGTCCTATACTGACCGCCTATTTGAATACAGCTTCAGACGTTTTACAGCCTTTTGATTTTAATACAAATGGCTCAATTGTTGCTTCGCAAGTGCAAAATGTGGGATTAACGACAGATCCTGCCAAAATGACGATTTCCTGGCAACAAAGCGTTAATGGAGCTTCGAGCAAGTTAGGGTTACCTGGCCAATTTCCTGCTAATCTGCCGGGTAATATCACCGTCATTCAAGATCAAACGATGATTGTAACAGAAGTGTATTATAGTTATAAACCTCTTATTTTTGCCAATTTTTTCCCCCCCACGATTCTCTATCGGGCATCTGTTTTTGCTCCCCGTACTGGGAGCATGAACACCCTTGTTGGAGAATAGCGAGGAATAGAGGAGACTAAAACGATGGAACAAACAACTCAATGCAAGCCTCATCGCTCTGCTCATTATTTTTCTGATTCCCGCGGTGCGGTCGCAATTATTTTTGCACTCGCTCTCGTGCCTTTTATGCTTGTAACGGGGATGGCCTTAGAAACAACACGTGTTTCATATTTTGATACAGAGCTGGCTTATGCTTGTGATGCTGGCGCAATTGCGGGCGCCCGATATCAGCCAGCAGATGCCACAACAAATATCACTAAGTTTTTTAATGCAAATTTCACGCAGGGGTCTACCACCACCGTCACTCCTAATATCACAGTCAGTCCCGATGGTACGGCTGTCACTGTTTCAGCAAACGCCACAATGCCTACTTATTTAGGAGGATTTGCCGGGATTACAAGTATGAATGTCGGAAGTTCTTCACAAGTTCTCCGAACTTTTCAAAATGCTGAACTTGCTCTTGTTCTTGATAATACAGGCTCCATGGCCTCTAATGGAAAAATTGCAGGATTACGAGCTGCAGCAACAAACCTTATCAACATTGTCTTTCAGAACCAAGCCACAAGCAATACCATGGCTGTCTCTATTGTTCCTTACGTCGCCGCTGTCAATATCGGCAATACACATACAAATTGGTTATCCAATCCTGCACTGCTAAGTTCTTTTCCAACGAATGCCCCTTGGGCAGGATGTGTGGGCGCTGTTGATACCGATCCTACAATGGATAGTGATGATCCCCCCAGCTCCTCTCGCAAGTGGCCTGTCTATTTTGTTGCTTCCACCTATGGACTTTTTGGGGCGCAAACAGGTAATAATGACTGGAATATTGTGGGAAGCAATTTAAATGTCGTAAACCCTATCCTGGATGGAGGAACAGGTACTTATGTAACCGTTGGCCCAAATCGTAGCTGCGGATTATCTATCCAACCCCTGACAAATAATAGCGGTACGTTAATTTCAAAAATAAATGACATGCAACCTGTTCCAGGAGGAGGGACCTTTGGTAATTTGGGGCTTGTCTGGGGATGGAATACGATTTCTCCCAAATGGGCAGGACAATGGGGAAGCATTGATCCAAAACCCTATAACCAAATTCAAAAATATCTTGTAATTATCACTGATGGAGAAGACCAATGGTATGCTGCGCCTGGTTATGTCCCTAATGGTGACCCTACAGCTTATGGTTATAGTCAACCCAGTCCCAATTTCCTGGCTCAAGGTCTTTTGGGTACGACAGATATTAATAGTTCGCGCACTTATATTGATAATCGTCTCAGTAATCTTTGCTCACAAATTAATGCAGCTGGCATCCAGATTTTCACCGTCACTTTTGAAGTTTCGGATTCATTAGCAAAACAAATTTACGCAAATTGCGCCACTAAACCCGAATATGCGTTTCAGGCTGAAAGTTCGCAGGATCTTTATGATATCTTTCAGAATATTGGCAATATTACCCAAAGCATTCGAATTGTAAAATAATCAAGAATATTCTTGAATCTGCGGATGAAATGTTTACAATTCAGGAGAATTTCTTCAGTCATTTGAAAGACTCTTGCCTATGAACAATTATCTCGCCACTGTTGACCCAGAGATTGCTGCAGCAAAAACATCCGAACTGCATCGCCAGCGCTCCCAGCTTGAGCTGATTGCTTCGGAGAATTTTACGTCATTGGCTGTTATGGAAGCCCAGGGTTCTGTCTTGACCAACAAATATGCCGAAGGTTATCCGGGGGCACGCTATTATGGTGGATGTGAGTTTGTGGATATCGCTGAAAGATTAGCCATCGAACGAGCATGCCAGTTATTTGATTGTGCCTATGCAAATGTTCAGCCTCATTCTGGCGCACAAGCAAATCAAGAAGTTTTCTACGCACTTTTAAATCCCGGAGATACTTTTCTGGGGATGAGCCTGGATAGCGGGGGACATTTGACTCATGGGTCAAAAGTAAACCTGTCTGGAAAGTGGTTCGAAGCTGTCGGGTATAATGTTGATCCAGAAACAGGATTAATTGATTATGATCAGGTCGCCCACCTTGCACGAGAATATCATCCAAAATTAATTATCGCAGGTGCATCCGCCTATCCTCGTGTTATTGATTTTGCATGGTTCAGGGCACTGGCAGACGAGATTGGCGCTTACTTCATGGTGGACATGGCTCATTTTGCCGGATTGGTTGCAGGAAGGGTTTTTCCTTCTCCACTCCCTTACGCTCATGTTGTAACAACAACAACTCATAAAACATTGCGCGGCCCGCGAGGCGGTATGATTCTTGCACAAACAGATACGCTTGCTAAAAGGCTGAATAGCGCTGTTTTCCCTGGAAATCAGGGCGGCCCCCTGATGCACGTTATTGCAGGGAAAGCCGTGGCTTTTAAAGAAGCTCTGCAAGAGGACTTTAAATTATACGCTCAACAAATCATCAAAAATGCAAAGACCCTGGGAGACGTTATTCAAAATGAGGGAATCTCCCTTGTTTCGGGGGGGACAGATTGTCATTTATTGTTGGTTGACCTGCGTTCTCTGGGTATCTCAGGCAAAGAAGCCAGTGATACCCTTGAGCAAGCGGGAATAACCTGCAACAAAAACAGCATCCCCTTTGATCCTCTACCGCCCATGAAAACTTCGGGAATTCGTCTGGGATCGCCCGCAATGACGACTCGTGGCTTAAAAGAACAAGAATTTCAGCTGATCGGTGAAATGATCGTACGTGTTCTCAAATCTCTTGCTGAAGGCAATGCTGCCCCTGTAGTCACTGAAGTCAGACAAAAAGTCAATCGCTTGTGTGACCAATTCCCTCTTTATCCGGAACTTGCTGCATGAGGTGTCCTTTTTGCGGACATTCCGAAACGGCTGTAAAAGATTCTCGATCTGTTGAAGAAAATACGGGGATTCGTAGAAGACGCCACTGTCTTGAATGCAGTGCCCGCTTTACCACAGTTGAGCGCGTCCAATTGATTCCTCTCAAAGTAATCAAAAAAAATGAAGATGTTGAATCTTTTAATCATGATAAGCTCGCCAACTCCCTCAGATTAGCCTTGCACAAACGACCTGTAGGGGAAGAGAAAATTGAACGCGTGATCAGTAGCCTGGTCAGACAGCTTGAAGCCAGAGGCGAGACAGAAATCCCCTCTAAAATTATCGGAGAAATGGTGATGGAAGCTCTTAGCGATCTTGATGCTGTGGCCTATGTACGCTTTGCTTCCGTTTATCAGGACTTTGAAGCTCCCAGTGACTTTAAGGATTTTATTGGCAAACTAGATTTCCTGAAAACTAAAAATTCTCCCTGACTCAATAGACTTCTTTTGAAACCCAGCATTTTGGTTCAGGGCTAGGAAAAAATTTGTGAGTGACCACAGTGTACATGAGAGTACATCAGTACCACGAACAAATTTTTGACAACGCCCTGGAGTCAAAGGCGAAGGTTTCGAAAGAAGTCTAATGGAAAAGAAACATACCAAAAGCTTAATTGATCTCAACATGAGCAGATTTTGATTGTCCCTGTGCATCCAGCAAAGTGATTGTATAAAAACCCTTTTGAGAAGGTGTCCAGACTGTTTTAGGACGCCATACCTGACATGCGTAGGGAACCTGATTGATGACCCATGTATAGGGACGCTTGCCCCCTACAGCCTGAAGAGAAACACTCCCGAAAGAAGAATTTCCTGCAAACGCTTCGATAGTCGTGTCATGAATAGGAAAAAGCAATTGAAGTGGCACCGCTTGAGACGACACCGCTGGATCTCTAAACCCAACTTTTTGAACTTCCCTAATCTGGAAAGAAGCGTTCTTCACAGGAAAAAGGTCTTTCCTGGAAAAACGTGGAGCAGGTAAAATCTGAAATATTTGCTTCATCAAGGGAACAGCCAATGACGCGCCCGTTCCTGTTCCAAATGGAGCGCCATCAGGACGTCCGATCCAGATTCCCACAACGTGGGAAGCGTTATATCCCACTACCCATGCGTCACGATGTCCATAAGAAGTTCCTGTTTTGAAAGATATTGAGGACAGCGAAGAATCTCCCTCAATCTCAGACGATTTTTGAAGGATTTGAGTCAGCAGAGCGGCCGTTTGGGGCAAAAATAATTGATAGGCTTCCCCTTTGGGTTGATTGTGCGTGAACCTCAGTGACGCTATTTCCCCTCTATCTGCAAGACTTTGATACAACACGGTAAGTTGCTCTAATGTCATCCCTACCCCTCCCAAAGCCAGAGATAAGCCGGGTGGTTTGAGGGGGTCGGGAAAAACAGGCGTAATGCCTACCTCTTCAAGAATCCCCAGAAACTTCAGAGGTCCCAAACTTTGCAAAGTCGTGACCACGGGAATATTTAACGAAAGCAACAAGGCGTTTTCAATAGTGACCATCCCATGAAATTCTTTATCAAAGTTTGATGGTTTATAATTCCCATACGTTTTTTCATCATCACGCACCAACGTATCAGGATGAATAATGCCTTCTTCAAATCCCAATCCATAAATGAAGGGTTTCAAAGTTGATCCCGGGGAACGAAGCGCCCGGATATAATCGATCTGCCCCTGGCGGGGAACACTGAAAAAATCTATAGACCCCAGATAAGCCAACACGTTATGGGTAGGGTGATGGACGACGAGCACCGCGATATTGACGCCTGACGGATAAATATTAAGCGCTTGAGAAGCAAGATGTTGAATTTTATTTTGAAGAGAAATTTGAACTGTGGTTTCAATTTTCTTTTGTTGGGGTAAAAGGCGTTTGAGCCGATACGCTAAATGAGGAAGATATCGGGGCAGAGCAAAGCGCTGACCCGGAAGCGGTTCATCTTGAGCTGCCATCAATGTTGCCTTATCAAAGAAACCTGCCTCATGCAACTGGACGAGAATACGGTTACGGGCTTGTAAGGCAGAGAGAGTAAAAGAATGGTGATAATAACGACGCGGTGCCTGGGGAAGCGCAATGAGAAGAGCCGCCTCAGAAGGACTGAGATGCTGTGCTGATTTTCCAAAATAACGCCAGGATGCGGCTTGAATCCCCTCGATATTTCCCCCATAAGGCGCCAAGGTCAGGTACATCTGAAGAAGTTGGCTTTTTGGAAAATGCCATTCCAGCTGGAAAGAACGAAAAATTTCAATGAACTTGGAAGAAAGGGTGCGAGGTCGAGGCTCAAGTAAACGCGCCACCTGCATCGTCAGGGTTGATCCCCCTGAAATCACTTTTCCATTGATCAACCATTGACTTGTCGCCCTCAATAATGAAAAGGGGTTAATCCCGTTATGAAGCCAGAAATAGCGATCTTCGCGATAAAGAATCTGTTTGATAAAACAAGAATCGACGTCTTTGAGAGAAGTTCCCAAACGCCATTTTTCATCCTTGGTCTGGAAAACATGAGCAAGGGGTTTATCCTCTGCAGCAACAACGATCGAAATGTCCTGAAACCGTGAGGTATCAACAGGAAAAAAGTAATCAACAACAACCGCAAGAAAAACGCTTGTCACGAAAAACAACATTACAAAAAGCAGTTTGGCATTCTTGGAGGAGTGCCTAAAAAAATATCTGTATAAAAGAGCGCCAAATCGCATCAGGGTTCGCTCATCACGCCATTATGGTTTTATATTGATCTGCCCACTGGGAGTTCTGGCTGAAAACTGTGGACGATACATGCTTTCAATAGAAGCCGCCGGATAAGCATAAGTCCCAGGCGTCACCGCACGAGCCATATAAGCGATCTTGAAAGGTTGTGCTTGCGTTGATCTAAAGGTCGCCACATAACGATCCTCTCTCTTTTCTACCCTTGAAAGTTCAGTAAGATCCGTAAGCCATCCAAACTCTTTTTGAGACAGCGATGAACCAAGTTCAACCTGTTCAATTTCAAGACCGGCAGGTAAGAGTTCAACAAGCAGAACTTCATGAACACTAGCGTCCTTCACAGCACCGCTCAACACAACAAACACCAAATCTCCTGATTTCAATTGAGCAGGATCGATCTCTTTTCCTGCCCTGTCAAACAATTGACGCTTGATCTCAAACCCTTGTGCAGCGAATTGAGCAAGATCCTTTGGCTCTCCCTTGATATCAAGAGTATAAACAAGGGGCGCTTTCCCCTTATTCGCCAGAACAACCGGTTTCTTGAGATCATTTATTGAAAACACTTTATTCCAGGTTTTCAGATTTTTATCGATCCATTCATCCTGCACAGTCAACAAAAGAGGCTTTTGCCATTCCGATAAAGCAGACGCAGCCTGAATCAGCCATCCCTTTTCAAATGTATTGAGTGCAGAAGGCTGAGCTGACAAATCTGCGAGTTGCATTGCCAAATCTTGTACTTCAGGCTGATTCTGAATACACTCCGCCAGAATCTTGATTAAGATAGCCGTATCACTGATGCGAGATTGGAAAAAATCCTTCCATTCTTCTTTTTTAGCTTCAGGAGAAGCAATAGCACGCTTGAACCACGTATTTGCCGAAGCAACATCCTTGAAATGGGCAAAAGCGCCCCCAATGAAAGCCAAATCATTGCGTGCCTTGAGTCCTTTTTGATGATTATCAGCAAAGTACTTTAAAGACCCCAATGTGCTTAATCCTTCCCGGGCCATCAGATAATGAATATAAGATTTTACACTCATATCCCTGGGTTCAATAGAAGAATTACGCGTAAATTCCTGCATCCATTTTATGCCCCGCTGCAGCACAATCTCATAGGTCAACCGCTTTTGGTGAGACGCCTTGAACAAAAGATCAAGAGCATAGACCGAAAGCCAGGGTTCAGCCGAATGCTGCCCACCCCAAAGAACAAAAGTCCCATCATAAGATTGAAGAGAAACAATCCTATTAATCAGTGTTTCTATGGCAGATGCTTCTTTTGAAGGCTGTTCTTCTTGCTCCAAATAGGCCGCCAATCGGCTGACAAGCTGTTCAAGGCAGCCATACGGATAGTCTTTCAGTTCTTTAATAAGGCTGGCTGACCCAAAGGTAGGAACAGAACCAATACTGATGTCAAACTGCATTGTCTCTGGAGAAAACTCCTGAAAGTCGACCAGAGAAAAGCGAACATCCTTGTCAGGCGCAAGTGTCCCATATCGACGCTTGCGCTGTTCAAAAACAGGAGAACGAATAGCAATGTCCCAATTTTTCTCAAGTTTTAGATCATGCGCGCCCAAAGCTTTTAAACGGATCTTCCCCACACCTGCTGAACCGGCAATCAACGTAAGTGGTATGGCTTGGCGCTGCTCTTTTGCAAGAGTTATTTTTTTGTCAAAGGGTTCTTTCAGGACAATAGACCCTTCACTTTTTATGTTGAGAGAAAAGCTTCCATCTGATCCCGTCAAATTATCAACTTCTGTCATCACATGCGCTTCATCACGAGGCGCCAGGAATCGAGGCAAGGAAATATGGGTTTCCAGCGGCTCACGCACGATAACAGAATGATCCGTTGACCCCATGGCATCAGGAGACCAAGCCATAGTCATAACACGCAAATTTCCGGAAAATTCAGGCAAATCAAAAGAAGCAGACCCACAATAGCCTTCCTTTTCTTCCCTGAATTGATGAAGAATCGGAGAGATAAGGCTCACTATTTTATACGTACGGGCGTCAAGATTTTTGAAAGCCAGTTTTTCCAATCCACCACCTCCCCCTACCTTAAAATTGGTGGGACGCGAGCCATAGGGATTAACCAGCGAGCCATAACTGTCTCTCACCGTATACATCAGAAAAGTTTGACCAAAGAAATAATTTAAAAGATCAGGAGTCGTATAATTTGTAAGGTTGAGGATTCCCTCATCCACCAGTGCGACTTGCATATAAAGATCCTTGACCGCCTTGGGAACACAGCTTTTGATCTCCAGTTTTTGATTTGGGCGCGCTGTTTCAGGAGCAGAAACAGAAACGTCCAGCATATGTTTTTCATCTTTAAGATCAAGCCAAATCAAACCAATGGCACGTCCAGGCATTTTCTCAGAACGTATGTCAGCGGGGCGAAAAACAGTGGCCATCAGATAGACTCCCCCTTTTTGCAAAAGAGAACCTTTCAGAGGAAGTTCTAAACGATTTCCCTTGAGAGAAGCCTTGCCATGATAAATTGGCTCAAAATGATCACCCAGCGCCGCCACAAACAATTCACCTTCATAAGGAGCTGTAATATTAAGATAGGCTTTTTCACCGGGATTATAGAAAGGTTTATCCAGCGAAACTTCAACCAGATCCGGTCTATCAGGAAGATCGCTCTGTCCGCCCCATCCCGCATGGAAGCGAAAGCTGGTGGCAACTCCTGTCTTCTGATCCATCACTTCAAGGCGATAATGACCAAATTTTACCGGAAATTTTAATGATACAGGCTGACGGGAATCCGTCGAAATATTTCCCGAATTGATAACTCGATCATCAATAGAAGTCTCATAATTCCAGGAATTTCCCGAACGGAACCAAGTGAAATGTCGCGTTTCTTCATAAAACGTATAAGTTAAATTCTTAATTTCCTGGAATTTTCCCGTTTCATTGACCGCGATAATATGGAAAGAAGCTTCTCCATTTTCAGGAGCAACCCTGTCCTTGAATTGAGCGGCAATCCCCAGCGCAAAAGGCTGATGCCAGTAAAGAATCGTTTTTTCAGCTGTTCGTCCTCGTCCCCCCGCTTCATAGACTGTCACTGTTGAGCGCGCCGACAGAATTTTTGTGGTATCGGGAGATGCTTCCAGACTGACCTTTGCATTCACTTTCCCCTGAGCATTTGTTTGACTTTCTTCCAGAGGGACACGCTGGGGAACCCATGACGCTTCTTCCAAACCAAAATGATAATCTTTCAACGCCTCAAAGGGAGAAATTGCCTCAACTAAATCGATTTCTATAGTTGTTTTCAGATTTGACGCCGCAGGACCATAGTAATAGTGCGCAATAACATCCGTTTCCAGAGACTCAAAAGGATGCACCGCTTTTTGAGGCAAGGTAACAGAAACGTTAATGCGGGGCGGCACAAAATCCTGAACACGGAAAATCACATGACCCACTTCAACCCCTTTTGGATCGACGTAGGCTTCAATCGTCCATACACCTGAATACGCAGAGGACTGGGTAGGAAATACAAACGTATGGGCACCAGCTCCCTGATCTTGAGTTGTTTTCCTGTCAACTTCCAACCCGTCAGGCCTTTTAATTTTAAAAATCAAAGGCACCCCTGTTAAAGCTTTGCCCTGTTGATCACGCACCAAAGCCGTCACATTTACTTTGTCTCCAGGATGATAAATGCCCCGCTCGGTAAAAAGATAAGTATCTACTTTTGTCGAAAGAACACGCCCCTTTGCACCTCGATCACTAAAATCAAATCCTTCATTTTTAAGATTGAGGAGCGTGAAATTCTCTCCTTTTTGTTGCGCGATAATCATAATAGGCGCATTACTTTCCTGACCCTGAAGAAGCGCCGCATCAAATTTTGCATAGCCTTGTTTATCTGTTCTGGCTTGTCCAAGCTCGCGTCCATTGCGAGCGATAAGGGTTAATTCTACATCCTTGAGGATTTCCGCTGTTTTAAGGGATCGCACGATCACATGAAGCCCATCTGGCCCTTTATAGGTTGAAAGCCCAATATCGCTTACGACCAGCCACTGGGTTGTATTATCTCTATCTTCATAGGAAGAACCAGAACCTAGACTGGCGCGAATGACATAAACACCGCTTTCCAGCTTTTGACCGATGATCTGCTCCAAAGAGATCCCACGGGTTGTGGTCTGATCCATCTCACTCTGACAATCAACTTCGCCTTCCGCCACAAGTTCACCGATATGGGATGTCATATCTACCGCTTGCCATTCATAAAGTTGTTTCATAAATTCATCGCGGTTTATCTGTTGAGGCAGATTATTGACAGGAATACGCCAAACCTTGATTTTGGCTTTGCTAACATTCACCGCATTAAGAGGAATGGAATGGGGAGCATATGTTGGCAGGATATACCCTCGCTCCCGAAATTGGAGCATGGGCTTGCGGTGTTGGATTAAAAGGTCGATGTTCGCATCAGCCTCAAGCTTATAATCATCCTCTCCTGGAAGACCCCTTTTAACTGTCAGTGTGTATGCAGCACCAAAATTCAAACCATTCAAACAAAGACGATTTCCTTTTGCAATAACTCCCAGATTCTTTAGGTCAGGGGTCAGGGAAATAAAATTCTCAAAAGAATAACCTTTTTTCCTTAACAGGGGTTTCGTCCAGACCAGACATGCTGATCCTGTATCTGTTCGTTCAGGAATATCAATATCATAGACTTTAAAAACAGAAGGATAAGCTTTTATTTTTGCAGCTAAATCCTGTTCAATGTCCTGATCTTTTCGAGACTGCATCTGCTTTTTGTAAATAGCGTCAAACCCATCATCCAATTTTGAAAGAATCCCCAAAACGATTAGCTTTTCATTCTGATTCTGGGCTACCTTGTAAGCATTCAGGGCTGCAGCAACAGCCTTTTGTTTTGCCTTCTTATCATCGCCAAAATATTTGCTGGAAAGCGCCTGTGACAGACAGACCCACGCTAAATAATCTTTTGGATTATCCTTCAAAACCTGTATGAAGCCATAGCGAATACCGTACCACTCCTGTCGATCCCAGGCCGCACGCGCTTCCACTTGTCTTTTCAGGGCTTCTCGCTCAGAAGACGCTGTCTGTACCCCCTCAAGGATTTCCTGAGAATAATCTGTAGCTATCTGGCTTTGTTGGGAATTGAGCTGGAAATCAGGCAAAGGCTGGGAAGCCCAGGAGACACACAAAAGAAAAAAGCTAAAGAATAGTACTATAAAACGAGAAAAAAACATCGTCACTCTCCAAGCTGTTAGCCACCCAACAAGAAATATGGAATACCCCTCAAACATACTCAAAAGGGCATTAAGTTACTCAATACTATATCCAAAAAAGATGATTGGGAAACGATTTATGGATACTCTACAAAAGAAAAAAGTAAGGATGTAAAACGTTATGAAAACTCCCCCCATTAAAAAATCCGTGGGAGAGTTTATAGCCTTCATGGTAGGGTACATAAAAAAATAAAGGTTTTGATAAAAATGGAGAAAAGTCCCCTCACCCTATCCAGGGATGATCTTATTCTTGATTTATCCCGGAGCTGTAAAGCCGCGACAGAATTCAAAATTGGGGTAGAGCATGAAAAATTTATTTTTAAACGATCTTCTCTAACGCGGGTTCCCTATCAAGGGGGGATTGAAACCATTCTTCAGAATCTCCAGCAATTCGGTTGGAAAGCTGTTTTTGAGCATAAACAGCTGATTGCTCTTCAGAAAGGTTCATCTTTTGTCTCTCTGGAACCTGCGGGACAGCTGGAGTTATCAGGAACGCCTCTTTTTTCCCTTCATGAAACAGCGCAAGAACTTCATCACCATCTTCAGGAAGTAAAATCCGTGCTGAAACCCCTGGGATTTATCGCCGTGGGGTTAGGCTGCGACCCGCTTTCAAAGCAGGATGACCTTCCCTGGATGCCCAAAGAACGTTACCGCATTATGCGTGACTATATGCCCCAAAAAGGTCGTCATGGTTTGGATATGATGACCAACACCTGTACAGTGCAAGTCAATCTCGACTTTTCTTCAGAGGAAGATATGGTTCGCAAATTCCGTGTGGGACTTGCTCTTCAGCCTCTCGTGACAGCCTTGTTTGCCAATTCTTCGCTGAGTCAGGGACGCCCCAATGGTTTTGAGTCCTATCGCCGGTTTATTTGGCAACATACAGACCCCGATCGGTGCGGTCTGCTAGATTTCGTCTTTGATGCTTCCATGGGATTTGAGCGTTATGTAGATTATATGCTGGACGTCCCTATGTATTTTGTTTATCGAAACGGTCAGTATATCCCTGCAGCAGGACAGTCGTTCAGAGATTTCCTGAAAGGAGTTCTCCCTGCCTGGCCAGGTCATTTCCCCACCCTACAAGATTGGCATGATCACCTGACAGTTGCCTTTCCTGAAGTCAGGCTGAAACACTATCTTGAAATGCGTGGAGCCGATGGAGGGCTTGAACGCCATATCAATGCCTTGCCCGCTTTCTGGACAGGACTTTTATATGATGAAGAATCCCTCAGTGCTGCTTGCGACCTGATCAGGGAATGGAAACGGCCAGATCTTGAAATACTTTATGAAAGAGTTACGCGTGAAGGGCTTTCGATCTCGCTTCAGGGGCAAAGTCTTCGGGACATCGCACGCGTGTGTCTTGATCTGTCCCACAATGGACTGAAACGGCGCGCTCTTAAAAATCAACAGGGGCAGGATGAAACGATTTACCTTGCTTACCTGGAAGAGATTGTCCATTCAGGAAAAACACCGGCGCAAAAGCTGGTGGAAGATTTTCAATCAACGGGTGCAAACCTAAGAGAAATTCTGGAAATACACTCTTTTTAGACCTTTTTCCCGTATCTTGAATTTCCCCTCTGGGCCTTCTTTTTTTCATATGTTTTCCAAGTGGACAAACGGTGAATCTCGTCGCAACGCACACAAACGCATGCATGCGACGGGGGGATACTCGAAAGAACCTTCTCTGCCAAGGTTCCCGGGCTTCCTAAATAATAAAATAATTGCGTTCAGAAGTTATTAAATGTAAGAGAAAGATAGAGTCTTTTATATATACATTAAGGCAAGAAAAGTTGAATTTTATTAAAAAAACATTTTTTCTGCTTGTTTTATTGGGCGCTTTCCCGAGCATAAGGGGATCAGAGCTGCCTTCCCAACAAACGCTTAATGTCTATAGCGCCCATGGTTATTTGCCTGCTGAAATTATACGCAGGTTTGAGCAAGAAACAGGGATCAGGATTTTACTGGACGTCTTTGACAATGATGATATTCTGGAAGCCAAATTGCTTTCCGGCGCCACGGGTTATGATGTTGTGTTTCCAACAGCCTGGCCTTATGCTGTACGACAAATATCTGCAGGTCTTTATCAGGAGATTGATTTTAAAAAATCTCCAACGCAAAAAAAATAAATCCCTTTTTCAGAAAAGCCCTTGAAGGTCCCCATCACGCCGATCGTTTTGCTGTTCCCTTGTTATGGGGTATTGTTGGATTTGCTTACAATGTTGACTATGTCCAAAAAAACCTGCCCGATGCGCCGGTTAACAGCTGGGCGATGTTCTTCGATCCTGAAATTATCAAAAAAATGGGTCCCTGTGGCGTCGCCATGTTGGAAGATTCCACCGATGTGATGATTCCTGCAAAACTTTACCTGGGTATTGATCCTGCTTCTGAATCCAAAAAGGATCTTGATAAGGTTGTTCAGCTTCTTCAAACAATTCGTCCTTTCATCAAGCGTTTTGACCTCTCTCGCTCTAATGATGAAATCGCCAGCGGCGAAATGTGTCTTGTTCAGCATTGGATGGGATCTATTGCAGCTTCTTCTGCTCATTTGAAATCAGAGGGAAGTCGGGCGAATATCAAATCCATCATCCCCAAGGAAGGAACGGTTATGTGGCTGGATGTCATGGTGATTCCAAAAACAGCCCCTCATGTAGATAATGCCTATATCTTTATAGATTTTATGTTGCGGCCTGATATTATTGCTTTTATTACCAATGACAATTATTTTGCAAACACTATTGAGGAATCTCTTCCTTTTGTTATTCCCGAAATCCGTGAAAATAAGGTTATTTTTCCGGACAAGGAAGTTTTAAAAAGGATTTTACTTCACAAATCTTTCTCGCCAAAATATCAAAAGCTTTTGACTCGATCTCTTATCAAGATAAGATCGGGACGTTAACGTCCGCAAGAGTGGATAAAAGGAGATTTATAAAAAATGGCGATAGGTGATCGTCCTTCAATGAAATTAGAGCCCTGGCAAGATCCCAGGGCCGTTCCATCGATCGTTTTTGACCATATTTCTCGCAGTTTTGAAGGCGCAATGGCCGTGAATAACGTGACCTTGAGCATTTACCAGGGCGAATTTTTCTCTCTTTTGGGAGCGTCAGGATGTGGGAAAACAACACTTTTAAGGCTTCTTGCGGGATTTGAAACCCCTTCTTCCGGTCAGGTTTCCATTGATGGAATGGATATGACGCACGTTGCACCCTATAATCGCCCTGTCAACATGATGTTTCAATCATACGCCTTATTCCCCCATATGACTGTTGAACAAAATATTTCTTTTGGCTTGAAGCAAGAAGGGATCGCGCGCGCCCAAATCCGCGATCGTGTGGGTTTGATGTTGGATCTGGTACATATGGGAAAGTACGCGGCACGAAAACCCCATCAGCTTTCAGGTGGGCAACGTCAACGCGTTGCACTGGCAAGATGCCTTGTCAAGCAGCCACGGGTGCTTTTACTGGATGAGCCTCTTGCCGCGCTTGACAGGCAATTGCGCGAACGCACCCAATTTGAGCTTGTTCATATTCAGGAAAGTCTGGGTGTTACTTTTATCATGGTCACACATGATCAGGAAGAAGCCATGACAATGTCCACGCGCATTGGCGTTATGGAAGAAGGAAAAATCCGCCAGATTGGAACTCCCACAGAAATTTATGAATACCCCAACTCGCGTTTTGTTGCAGGCTTTATCGGAGAAATGAATGTTTTTGAAGGCTTTGTGACCGAAGATGAAGCCGATCATGTGCTGATTGCTTCCGAAGAATCAGGATGCGATCTTTATGTGAGCCATTCTGCTTCGGCTCCTGTAGGCGCGCAGGTAGCTGTTGCCATAAGACCCGAAAAAGTCATGATTTCCAAAGAGCCTATTATTCAGCATCAGGTGCGCAATATGACGCGAGGAATCGTAGATGAAATTGCCTATCTGGGCGATGTTTCTATTTACCATATTAAGCTTGCATCCGGTAAAAAGGTGCTTGCAACATTGACCAATCAATTTCGTCTTGCTGAGCGACCTATCAATTGGGATGACGAAGTCTATCTTTCCTGGCGTCCCGAAAGCGGCGTCGTGTTGACAGGATAGGGGCAGTCTCTATGAACCTTTTTACACAACTTTTCAAAAAGATACGACTAGATAATTTTTTCGGTCGCGCTCTGGTTATTGCTCTTCCCTATGGGTGGCATATTCTCTTTTTCCTGGTTCCGTTCATGATTGTTTTGGGGTTAAGTTTTTCAGAAGGAATTCTCAGTTCTCCCCCCTATACGCCCCTTTACACATGGGTAGATGAAAGCTTTCTTCAAATTCGCCTTAATTTTGCCAATTACCTAACGCTTTTCGAAGATGATTTTTACTTTGGAGCCTATATTGAATCCTTGAAAATTTCTGCAATTTCAACCTTTTTTTGCCTGATTGTTGCTTATCCCATGGCGTATGGAATTGCCCGCGCCTCTCCGCGCCAAAGAACACTTTTGCTGATGCTGGTCATTTTACCATTTTGGACTTCTTTTCTGATTCGAGTCTATTCCTGGATTGGGCTTTTGAGTAATCAGGGACTTTTAAATTCCTTCCTTTTATATCTGGGCATCATCAAGCAGCCTCTTTCCTTACTGAATACGCATTTTGCTGTTATCCTGGGGATTGTTTATTCCTATCTTCCGTTTATGATTTTTCCTCTCTATGCAACCCTGCAAAAAATGGACCCCCAAATTCTTGAGGCAGCTTCCGATCTAGGGTGCAAACCTGTTCGGACTTTCTTTACCATTACGGTTCCTCTTTCCATGCGCGGCGCTATTGCGGGGTCAATGCTTGTTTTCATCCCGGCAGTAGGAGAATTCGTGATTCCCGAGCTTTTGGGGGGGTCGGATACACTGATGATTGGAAAAGTCCTGTGGATTGAATTTTTTACCCACCGTGATTGGCCAATGGCCTCAGCGCTGGCTGTGGCTTTGCTGACGTTTCTGGTCCTTCCCATTATTGCCTTTCAGAAATTAATTATACGAGAGGAAGAGGGAATATGAAGCAACGCCCCAACTTTTTTCTTCTGAACCTCATGCTCTTCGGCTATGCTTTTTTGTATGCGCCGATTATCACGCTGATTGCTTTTTCCTTTAACCAATCCCAGGTTATTACAACCTGGACGGGTTTTTCATTTCGCTGGTATCATGAGCTTTTATCCAATAAAATGATCCTGGACGCTGCCTTGCTGAGTTTAAAAATTGCTTTTATGACAGCAAATTTTGCCGTTATCATTGGGACAGTAGGCGCTCTGGTGATTGTACGGTTTAAGACCTTTAGAGGTAAAACTTTACTGAATGGTTTGGTCACAGCCCCTCTGGTCATGCCGGAAATTATGTCTGGCCTTGCTATTTTGCTTCTTTTTGTTGTTCTGCAACAAAGCGTTGGCTGGCCACAGGAACGCGGCATTGCCACGATCACATTCGGTCACATCACTATTGCTGTTGCTTATGTATTGGTTATTATTCGTACGCGTTTAAGCGAGTTTGACTACCACCTTGAAGAGGCTGCTCTTGACCTGGGTGCCAAACCTCTGACTGTTTTTTTCAGAATTACACTTCCCCTGATTATGCCTTCCATTATTTCGGGGTGGCTTTTGGCCTTTACGCTGTCTCTTGACGATGTGGTGATTGCAAGTTTTCTATCAGGTCCGGGGGCAACCACCCTTCCCATGGTCATTTTTGCAAGCGTTCGTTTTGGACTGAGTCCCCAGATTAATGCTCTTGCAACAATTATTGTGAGCATCGTTGCAACCGGTGTTATACTTGCAGCATGGATTAACCTGAAAGCATCAAAATCAATTGATCGGTAAAAGGGACTATAAGATGACTCCTACTTCTCCTATAAAAAATCCTTACATTATTGTTCTAGGAAATGAAAAGGGCGGCACAGGAAAATCAACAATTTCGATGCACATTATCAGCCATCTTTTACGGCTGGGTTATACGGTTGGCAGCATTGATGTGGATGCACGTCAGGGAACTCTTTCCCGCTATTTAGAAAATCGCAGGACTTATATGACGAAAACAGGAAAAGTGCTTCCTATTAGCGATCATTATCCTGTCGTCAAAAGCGCTGCTGATTCACAAAAAATGGCAGAACAGGAAGAGACAGATCAACTTCAAGCTTGTTTTGAAAAAATGGCAACTCGGGATTTTATTGTGATTGATACACCCGGGACAGACAGCTTCCTTTCCCGTCTTGCTCATTCCTATGCAGATACGCTTGTAACTCCCTTAAACGACAGTTTTGTGGATTTGGATATGCTGGCGCGAATCACTTCTGAAAAGCGTGAGATTGAAAAGCCAAGCACCTACGCTGAAATGGTCTGGGATCAAAAAAAGTATCGACTCATGCGCGATGGACGGAAATCAGATTGGGTGGTCTTGCGCAATCGCTTGAGTAGTTTGCTGGCCCGCAACAAAGAAGAAATGCAAGAAGTGCTTGAAAAATTATCACAACGTATTGGATTCAGATTAGCTTCTGGTTTTGGAGAACGCGTCATTTTTCGTGAACTCTTTTTATCTGGTCTTACTCTTCTGGACTTGCCTGATATAGGAATGTCCCTCAGTTTATCCCATGTGGCTGCTCGTCAGGAATTGAGAGACCTGCTGGAAGTTTTAAAACTGCCGACTGTTGCTGAAAAGCTTAGGCTGGCTGGATAATAAAGTTATGCCAATTATTTTAGGAGCGCTGCTGGTTATTTTCATCCTGCTGGGGATACGTCTTCTTTTAAATTCCAACCCCAAAATTCTTCTGGCGATCTTTAAGGGACTGTTGGGAGCGGCCGCTTTTCTTGCTATTATTCTGTTAATTTTAAGCGGCCGACTTGTCAATGTGGTCGTGGGACTGATTGCCTTGATTCCTCTTTTACCCGCACTTAAAAAGTTTTTTATGGGAGAAGAAAAGTCAAAAACCCCTCCTTCTTTCTCCAATCTTTCATCGATGACTCGCGAACAAGCTCGCAGCATCTTGAACATCGATGAAAACGCAACAGAAAAGGAAATCAAAGCAGCTCATCGACGCATCATTCAAAAAATTCACCCTGACCAGGGGGGATCTGATTACCTTGCCGCTCAGGTTAATCGCGCGAAAGAAGTTTTGCTGAAAACTGATTAAAAATGAGACCAAACTCTTGGCTTAATTAAGCGCTTGTTAATTCTTTCTGCTCTTTTGTTTTTGTTAACATTTGGGTCATTGTTGCGCTATCAACAGGTCTACTGAAATAGTAACCCTGCACCTGATCACACTGATTATTTTTTAAATAAAGATACTGTTCTTTTGTTTCAACACCTTCAGCAACAACTCTCATGTTCAATTTCTTTGCCATGACAATAATAGAAGTGATAATAGTCTCTTTTTTATCGATTTCATCCTGAACAAAAGATTTATCAATTTTCAGCTTATCAATAGGCAAATCTTTTATGTAACTGAGACTGGAGTATCCTGTACCAAAATCATCAATACTTATGGAAATTCCTCTTCTCTTGAATGCAAATAAAAGCTCTTTAAAATAAGCGAGATCGCTCATTAAACTTGATTCTGTAATTTCTAATTCCAGAAAATGTGAAGGGAGTTGTGTTCGATTAAGAACGTCCTCTACTTTATTCATAAAATCTCTTTGCTTGAATTGATGAGCACTGACATTAACAGCAACAAACAAAGGGGGCAGACCCATCTCTTGCCATGCTTTATTCTGAGCACAGGCTTCTTCGAGAACCCATTCTCCAATAGATATAATTAAACCTGTTTCTTCAGTTAGAGGGATAAAATTGTCAGGGCTAATAAGTCCTTTAACAGGATGCTGCCAGCGTATAAGAGCTTCAACCCCTATTATATCCCCTGTTTGGACATTAAGAATAGGTTGATAATTCAAGACAAACTGCTGATCCGCTAAAGCATGATGCAGGTCATTTTCCAGCTCCAGTTTTTCAATAGCCTGTTCGGTCATATGCGCTTTATATAGCTAACAACATATAAAACGGTCATATTTTATTATCCTGAAATAATTGCTCGATAGAAC
>BBVC01000098.1 GCA_001192655.1 Caedimonas varicaedens | reverse complement strand
AGATAGCCTCATGAACAAGGGAGTTTTATTGTTTCTTCTCTTTTAATTCCTGGATAAAATCGGAAATCTTTTCCATTGCGGATGTCAGTATTCCTTCCAGAGTTTTAGCGAATTTTTCTGTTTTAAAGGCAGAAATATTTTCTTGTAGTTGATCCACATCTTTTAAAAATTTATTCATTTCTTTTTGAAGATGTTCTTTTTCTTTCTTCGCAGCCTCATCTAAATATTCCATCTCTTCTCTAACGCTCTGGTCATTTTTATGATTGGATTCTGTTTCTTCTTCCAGTTTTTTCTGTTTACTTTTTTCAACGATTGCCTCTGCATAAAGCAACCCAAGCGCCTTAATTTTGTCGTGTATATCTTTTAATTGAGCCATGTTTTCCTTGATTTTTGCCGAAAGCTGGAGCTTTACATCATCGGGAATTGTCAAGGATTGATTCAGTTCATTTAATTTAAGAGTCAAAAGATCATGATATTGCAAAAATTGAGAGGCAAGGTCTTGTTTTTTTTCCTGCTTTGTCGTCTCTTCAGCCTTCACTGGTAACATTAAGCATAACATCAGTCCAAAACAGATAAAACTTCTCACTTTTTTCTCTTTTTCAATGGGTGGGTACTCTCACCATTCTAAATCAGGAAAAAGAAATATCATAGCAAGATTTCAAAAAGTAAAAGAAGACCTGGAAGTCTATAAGCCGGGTTCTGTCCTGATAGAATCAGGGATGACCATTCCTCTGGAAGCACTGTTACCAGTGCCTTCACGCGACCTACCCGAACAACAATGCGAAAACTCATTTTCTGACAAAAGTCAGAGTGTCATTCCTATTTGGTCTTGCTCCAGGTGGGGTTTACCCTGCCACGCCTGTTACCAGGCGCGCGGTGCGCTCTTACCGCACCATTTCACCCTTACCGATGAAAACCATCGGCGGTATATTTTCTGTGGCACTTTCCCTAAGGTTACCCTCGCCGGGTATTACCCGGCACCTTGTTTTCGTGGAGCCCGGACTTTCCTCCAGCAATGATTAAATCTTTGCCAGCGGCCATCCGACTTCCAGGTCACAAGAACATTATACACTTAAATTAATTTTTCAAGCCGTTAAACATATGAATACCCTTCGTCTTTCAAAGACTGAGGTCGTTGGGTTTCGGGATTTGCCCTGCTCACGCACTTTATGAGCTCACTACTCGTCCGCCTGACCAGTTTTTGAAATCCTTTGAGCGAAGCATTTGATGCAAGGGATCATTTTCATTATAAAGGGCGCGGGTCCAGAGCGAAATTTTCATAGAGGTGAGTATCGGCAGGAGCAACGGTACTTTCTGTTACGGGAACAAAAGTATCCGCTTTATTATCCACAATGGTGGCTTTCAGGAAAATAACCAGCTCTGACACAACGCGATCCTCAGATTTGGCTTTTGCAAGATTTCCCAATAAAGGGACTTCACTGAGGTAGGGGACGCCTGATTGGTTATTTTTTGCGACCTCTTCCATAAGTCCTCCCATCACAATGAATTCGCCCGAGTTCATACAAACGAGAGATTCAAACTCTTGTTTGCGAACAACAGGAACATAGGATTGTTGCGCTTCTTTGGAAACAATGGCAACCGCAGGGTCTGCCTTTTCATCCACAACGCGTGAAATGGTGGGACGCAAGGATAAAACAATAGAGCCATCCGCAAGATTGATTGAAGGATGAACGACCATGATAAGACCAATGGGAACAGTATGGATTTCACTGGATACATATTCATGCTCGCGGACAGAGTCATAGCCATAATCCCTGTTATAGTTGATTCGAAAATAGACATAATTGGTGGCAACTTTTATGACGCCGGGTTCATTGTTCATAGCGGTCAATCGCGGGCTGGAAAGCGTTCTGACTGTCCCAAATTTATTGATCAGACCTACTATTTCAGTGAGCTGTTTGCCGCTGCCCCCGAAGGTGAAAACATCTCGCACGGGGGTGGCGTTTTTGTTAAAGGATCCGGGTGTGATCGTGTCTCCCAGAGGGCTTTGAAGAACAAGGTCTCCCTTGAGCAAATTCCAGTTAATGCCGGCCTTAAATTCATCCTTGAGGATGACTTCGACGATTTTAGCTTCGATCAAGACCTGGCTTGATGTGCTGAGTCGCAATAGTTTTAAAAAATGTTCGACTTGTTGGTGTTGAGCCTGAGTCCCATAAACAGAGATAATTCCGGCCTGTTTGTGTAAGGAGTAGGAAGATTTATCCTGTCCAACTTCCTTGGCATCAGAATTCTGTAAAATGGTTGAAAGGTTACTCTCCAGTTCTGCCCAGAAATCATTTTTTGTTTCACCTGTCAGCAAGGTGTTGGAGCCATTATCTGCTGTGCTACCTTGTCCTTCGTTTGTGGTAAAAATGTCCGTTGCGACTGAAATACGGCTTTGATTTTGTCGGGTCAGGGAAAGAAACTGGGCATTGTAATTAAGCAAATAAGGCTTATCAGGTTCAATTCGCAAAATATTATTCTCAATTTTGTATCGAAGGCGGTTAAGAGTACAAAGTTCCCTGACGATATCAATAAGAGGACGATGGGTTGCATGAAGCGCAACACCGCCTTTCACATTAGGGTCAATGGAAAGGTCAACATTTGCCTGTCGGGCTATTTGAAAGAAGACGTCTTTTAGGGGAACTGATTCAGTTGTCGAAAGCGTTACAGGATTTTTAAGAACCGCAGGAATAACGGGAACATCTGATTTTTTTATAAAAGGACGTGTCTTTTTCTTGATGGATGGAGGAGTCCTACTTAAATTCTCTGCGATCTGTTTTTTCGTCATTTTAGTCACAGGATCAAGAGCCAGGTCATTGTCAGGATCCCATGTGCTACAGGACGACAACGAAAAAAGCATCAGGACGCAGATACATCCTATGGTAGGAAAGTTCATTTTATCTCTTGGTTTTGTTTGTTGTTCGCTGAAAATACAGAAGAATTTATTGAATTACCAGCTTAAATTACTGGGAAGAAGTTGAGGCATGCAATCTAGTCATTGATCGGGATTTATTGATGATCTTGATATACAACAAAATAGCGTTATTGTTGGCATTTACACATTCGTGAGGTAGATTGAGCCTTCTTAATTTTCAGGATGTTAATTCTATCATGATGTTATATGACTCTCTGGCATTGCTGTTGTTGCTCATAACCTGGGGAGGGATTATTTATTATGATATGCGCTATAGAATTATTCCGGATGGACTTGTTCTGTCCTTGTTGATTCTAGGGTGCTTGCATTATTCTTTAACCTATGAACACTTTTTATGCGCTGGCGTTCTGGGATTGGGGGGAGCGCTTTTAAAGATAAGCATGGAGAAACTTTTGAACCGCCTTGCGTTGGGATGGGGAGACGTGAAACTGGCGGCAGCTTTGGGTATAGGGATGATTCCAGAACAAATTTCCCTTTTCCTGATCTGCGCAGGCTTCATAGGGTGTATTTGGGGTCTTTTCTATAAAATAATTTTGAAAGAATCGCTCTTTCCATTTGCACCTTCTCTGATTTTGGGGTTTCTTTTGGTTACACAGTTTCTATAAACCAAAAAGGAAAGAGTGATATGAAACCACTTTCTGAATCTTATGCGGAACCCCTCTCGGGGAAAATAAAACATGTTGTGCTTTTACTTCATGGATATGGTGCCTCAGGAAAAGATTTGATTTCTCTTTCTTCTTTCTGGCAACCTTACCTGCCAGACACTCTTTTCATTGCCCCTAATGCTCTGGATTTCTGGGAGGGGAGTATCGTGCAGGGACAAGGGTACCAGTGGTTCCCATTGCCTGATCTTTCTCCTGATACGTTACTGGAGGGAATGGAGTCGGCGCTGCCCGCGTTCCATCGTTATGTGGATGAGGTTTTAACGCGCTATCAGCTTCAGGAAGAGCAATTAGCGCTTGTGGGTTTTTCTCAGGGAGCCATGATGGTGTTGGCTGTGGCTCTTTCACGATCTCGGACTGTTGCAGGAGTTGTCGCGTATTCTGGCGCTCTTGTTTATCCTGAGACAAAGCCGATCACGTCCCGCCCGCCTGTCTTGCTGGTTCATGGAGACAAAGATGATGTTGTCCCAATTTTCTATTTGGACATTTCAGAAAAGGAACTGAGGAAGAGAGGGGTTCCCGTCACTCCTTTAATATGTCACAATATTGGTCATGAGATTGACAATAGAGGACTTCAGACAGGGGGTGCTTTTTTGCGTCAGCAGTTGATGTCTTCTGATCCTAAAATAATTCGTCAATCCGGGGGGAAGAAATAAATGGCACGTGCAAAAATTGCCCTTATTGGCGGCGGCAATATTGGAGGAACGCTCGCTCATCTTATTGGCCTGAAGCGGCTTGGGGATGTGGTTTTATTTGATGTTGTTGAGGGGATGCCCCAGGGTAAGTCCCTTGATTTGATTCAGTCCTCTCCGATTGAGGGTTTTGATGCCTGTTTTACAGGGTCGTCAAACTATGCGGATTTGAAAGGATCAGATGTTGTGATCGTTACGGCGGGACTGGCGCGAAAACCAGGCATGAGCCGTGATGATCTCTTACTGACCAATGCCAGTATCATCAAACAGGTCGCTCAAAATATCAGAAAATATTGCGCTGAAGCTTTTGTAATTGTTGTCACAAACCCTCTGGATACAATGGTTTGGGTGATGCAAGAGGAAAGCGGGCTGCCGGCCCACCGTGTTGTGGGTATGGCGGGTGTTTTGGATTCTGCTCGTTTTCGCTATTTTCTGAGCGAAGAATTCAGAGTTTCAGTAGAAGATGTTTTTGCCATGGTGATGGGGGGGCACGGAGATACGATGGTTCCTCTGATTCGTTATTCCACTGTGGGGGGGATTCCACTGACAGAATTGATTGAGTCGGGTCAAACAACGCGGGAAAAGATTGAGGCTATTGTCGAACGTACCCGAAAGGGCGGCGGTGAAATAGTCTCTCTTTTGAAAACAGGCTCGGCTTTTTATGCGCCAGCTTCTTCTGCTATTAGCATGGCTGAATCCTATCTTTTGAACAAGCGACGTATCTTGTCTTGTGCAGCGTGGCTGACAGGTCAATATGGAGTGAAAGATCTTTATGTTGGTGTTCCTGTTGTTATTGGCGAAAAAGGCGTAGAGAAAATTATTGAAGTACGCCTGAATCAGGAAGAACAAAAAATGTTTGATGTTTCTGTTTTGGCTGTTAAATCTCTTGTTAGCCAGTTTAGGGATTTACAATCGAGAGAGGAGGTTGCTCATGGGTAATATACCCTTCGCCTTTCAAAATCTGGGATCATTGGACTTTGGAATTCGTCCTGCTCACGTACGCTGCGCGGGACTCACCACTCTTCCGCCTACCCAGATTTTGAAATCCTTTGGGTATAGGATAGAGAGCAGCGTATAATGAAAATTCATGAATATCAGGCTAAAAGTCTTTTAAAAAAATTTGGTGTTCCCGTTCCTGAAGGAGCGATCGCCTATACAGCAACTGAAGCCAGGGAAATTGCCCAGGCTTTGGGAGGACGAGTCTGGGCAGTAAAAGCCCAAATTCATGCAGGGGGGCGTGGCAAGGGAGGTGGAATCAAGCTTGCAAAATCGCCTGAAGAAGCAGCCACGTTTGCCGAACAGATGATCGGAACACCTTTAATTACCCCGCAAACAGGACCTCACGGACAACTTGTCAGGCGAGTTTATGTTGAAAAAGGATCTGCCATTGCCCAGGAACTTTATCTCAGTATCCTGATTGATCGGGCGGTTGGACGCATTATGATCGTTTTTTCAGCGGCGGGAGGTATGGATATTGAAGAAGTTGCGGCTAAAACTCCTCAAAAAATTCACAAGCTTGTCATTGATCCTGTGATGGATTTTCAGGATTTTCATGGACGTAATCTGGCCTTCAAAGGGGGACTTTCTGGTAAAATAGCCACGAAAGTCAGCTCGTTAATTTCGGGTGTTTATCAGGCTTTTAAAACTTTGGATGCGAGTCTCATCGAAATTAATCCTCTGGTGATTACATCAGAAGGAGATGCGATCGCTCTGGACGCCAAAATGACATTTGATGATAACGCTCTTTATCGCCATCTTGACATAGAAGAATTGAGAGATCTGGACGAAGAAGAGACGACCGAGATTGAAGCCACGCGAAATTCTCTGAGTTATATAAAACTTGAGGGCAATATCGGTTGTCTTGTCAACGGTGCAGGTCTTGCGATGGCGACGATGGACGTGATCAAGCTTTATGGCGGGGAACCCGCAAACTTTCTGGATGTGGGAGGAGGGGCGCCCCGTGAACGTGTGACAATTGCTCTGAAGCTGATCCTTTCTGACCCTCATGTTGAAGGGATTTTGGTCAATATATTTGGCGGAATTATGCGCTGCGATATTATTGCAGAAGGGATTGTTGCAGCGGCTCACGAAGTAGGAATCAATGTTCCACTGGTTGTAAGGCTTGAGGGGACAAATGTGGAATTGGGAAGAAAAATTCTTGCAGGGTCCGGGCTTCCTATTATTAACGCTGATGATTTGGGAGATGCTGCCCGACGCATCGTTAAGGCCGTAGAGGAGGCTGCGTAATGTCTATTTTGGTTAATGCAGAGACGCGCGTTATTTGTCAGGGTTTTACAGGTTCTCAGGGAACCTTTCACTCTGAACAGGCCATAACTTATGGCACAAAAATGGTAGGTGGGGTGACCCCAGGAAAGGGCGGAACGAGTCATTTGGGATTGCCTGTTTTTAATACTGTTCATGAAGCTGTTGATCAAACAGACGCCGATGCAAGCGTTATTTATGTTCCCCCCGCCTATGCTGCTGATGCTATTTTAGAAGCCATTGATGCAAGCATTCCCCTGATTATTTGCATTACGGAAGGAATCCCCGTGATGGATATGGTGCGTGTCAAGCGAGCACTTGAAGTCTCAACCTCACGTCTTATTGGCCCAAATTGCCCAGGAGTTATTACGCCAGGACAATGTAAAATTGGCATTATGCCAGGACATATTCACAAGGCAGGACATATTGGGATTTTGTCCCGCTCTGGTACCCTGACTTATGAAGCTGTGTGGCAGACTTCTCGCGTGGGTTTGGGACAGTCAACCTGTATCGGTATTGGGGGTGATCCCATTCCCGGGACAAATTTTGTTGATTGTCTTGAGATGTTTTATGCAGATCCCCAGACAGAGGGAATTATTCTGATTGGTGAAATTGGTGGTTGCGCAGAAGAAGCAGCAGCAGGATTTATTAAAAAAACAAAATCCAAAAAACCTGTAGTCAGCTTTATTGCGGGGATTACAGCTCCTGAAGGGAAACGAATGGGGCATGCCGGCGCCATTGTTTCGGGCGGAGCAGGAACAGCTCAACACAAAATAGATATCCTTCGTTCATCCGGCGTATCCGTAGCAGACTCTCCCGCCGAAATCGGTGCAACCATGCTGAAGGTCATGAAAGGAAATAAAAAATAGCCAATATGAAAAATTGACTTTTTAAAGATTGAATGATTATTTCTATATGTCTGTCAAGTTCTTGTAGAGAGATATATTAAAAAGAAAAATAGTGGCAATTATGGTGCAAAAATTAGAAGAAACATCTTTCCTTGCAGGTGCAAATGCGGCTTTTATTGAAGCTCTTTATGAAGATTATCTGCGGGACCCTCAATCAGTTGATAAAAGCTGGAATCGCTTTTTTTCAGATTTAGGGGCGAATGATTTACAATCGCTTCAGCAATCATTGCAGGCGCGACAGCCTGTCTGGGAAAGCCAGCCCCTTCAGAAAAAAACTTCTGGAAGTCAGGAGCTTTCAAATATACTGGACGCTATCCGTGCCCTGCAACTCATTCGTGCTTATCGTGTGCGAGGGCATTTAAAGGCACGGTTGGATCCCCTGAAACTGACAGCTCCGGCTCATTACGCTGAACTGGAGCCTTCGTATTATGGGTTTACAGAACAAGACTATGATCGCCCTATTTTTATCAATGGAATGTTGGGATTGCAGTGGGCTACTCTGAGAGAAATTCTTGTATGTCTAGAAAAATATTACTGTGGCTCGATTGGTATTGAATATCTTCATATTCAAAATCCTGATGAAAAAAATTGGCTTGAGCAACAAATAGAGGCCTATGAGGGGTCTCTGCCTCAGGAACAAAAACTGGCAGTATTGCATTCTCTGAGTCGTGCATCAACTTTTGAAAAGTTTTTACAAGTCAAGTTTCCGGGAGCAAAAAGGTTTGGGTTGGAAGGGGGAGAAGCCATGATCCCTGCGCTGGAAGAAATTTTGACATCATCTGGTCAGTTAGGGGTTCGCGAAGTTGTGATTGGCATGGCGCATCGGGGACGGTTGAATGTGTTGACAAACATTCTTGGAAAACCGGCACGGGCTATTTTAAGTAAATTTCAGGGGAATGAAGAAGATAGTATGCAGATGCAAGGGTCAGGTGATGTAAAATATCACCTTGGCAGTTCTGCGGATCAAAAGTTTGGGGGAATCATTCTGCATCTTTCCCTGACCTCCAATCCTTCACATCTGGAAGCTGTTAATCCCGTCGTCATGGGTAAGGTGCGAGCAAAACAGACAAGACGGGGTGATACTGAGCGCCTGGAAGTATTGGGGCTTTTGATCCACGGAGATGCTGCGCTTGCGGGACAGGGATTGGTTTCCGAAACGCTTGATCTCTCAGATTTAAGAGGCTACAAAACGGGTGGAACGATCCATTTTGTCATCAACAATCAAATTGGCTTTACAACATCTCCTATATATTCACGTTCATCTGCTTATTGCACAGACATCGGGAAAAAAATTCAGGCGCCTATTTTTCACGTCAATGGAGATGATCCAGAAGCAGTGCTGTATATTGCTCGCATTGCGGCTCAATACCGCGCCCGATTCAAACGGGATGTTTTCATCGATATGGTGTGTTATCGGCGTCATGGACATAATGAGATGGATGAACCAAGTTTTACGCAGCCCCAAATGTACAAGGCTATTCAAAAAAAGCTCCCTCTCTATCAGCTCTACAGCGAGAAACTTGTTCAGCAGGGAATCATCCCCGCGGAAACGCCAAAGAAAATCGCGCAATCTCTTGAAGAAGAATTACAATCTGAATTTATCGCAACGGAGTCCTACAAGGATCATAAGGAAGATTGGCTGGAAGGAGCCTGGACAGGATTGCAGGGGCGCTATAATCCTTGGGATCAGCCTGTAACGGGTGTTTCTCTGGATGTCCTGAATGAAGTAGGTGAAACTCTTACGCATATTCCCCAAGGATTTACGCTTCATCCTCGTTTAACCCGTGTAATGCAGGCAAAGCAGGAAATATTCCGCTCCCAGGAAAAAATTGACTGGGCAACAGCTGAAGCTTTGGCTTTTGGAACACTGTTGTGTGAAGGTTATGCCATTCGGCTCAGCGGTCAAGATTCTGGACGCGGTACATTTTCCCAGCGGCACGCTGTGCTGGTTGACCAGGAAACAGGAACTCCTTATATTCCCCTGAATAATATTCGCGTTTCCCAAGAGGAAATTGATGTTGTGGATAGTCCCCTGTCAGAAGCAGGAGTTCTGGGTTTTGAGCATGGATACAGTCTTGCAGATCCTCGCTCGCTGGTTTTGTGGGAAGCTCAATTTGGTGATTTTGCAAATGGAGCCCAGGTTATCATCGATCAATTTATTTCAGCAGGAGAAGCGAAATGGCTGCGCCTTTCGGGGCTTGTGATGTTATTGCCGCATGGGTATGAAGGGCAAGGGCCTGAGCATTCATCCGGGCGTCTTGAGCGTTACCTTCAGCTCTGTGCCGAAGATAATATGCAGGTTGCCAACTGTTCAACGCCTGCCAACTATTTCCATATTCTCAGACGCCAAATGTTGCGCCAAACGCGAAAGCCACTGATTATTATGACGCCTAAATCCTTGTTGCGACACCGCCTGGCTGTTTCTTCGCTTCAGGAAATGGGAACAGAAACACAATTCCTTCCTGTATACAACGAAGTTTCACCTCATGTTGATTCCGCTCATGTCAAACGCGTTATTTTATGTTCCGGAAAAGTTTATTATGATTTGTATGAAAAACGGGAAGAAGCAAACATCCGTGATATTGTGATTTTGCGTTTGGAACAATTTTATCCTTTTCCAGAAGATATATTAAAACAATATCTCTCACGCTATTTGCAGGCAGAAATGATCTGGTGTCAGGAAGAACCTGCGAATATGGGGGCATGGACATTTATAGATCGGCGACTTGAAAATGTTTTGCGTGCCATTGGCGCGGCCTATTTAAGGCCAGTTTATGTGGGGCGGCTTGCCTCGGCTTCAACCGCAACTGGGTTGCATGACCGCCATGAACGGGAGCAAGAGTTATTGATCGCCCAGGCATTGAAATTGGCTCTGTAACGAATTAAGAGGGGTTTATGACGAATGAATTAATTGTCCCGTCACTGGGCGAATCAGTTTCTGAAGCAACTGTTTCAAAGTGGCTGAAAAAAGTTGGTGAAAGCATTAAGATGGATGATCCTCTGGTTGAATTAGAAACAGATAAGGTCACGCTGGAAGTCAATGCGCCTGTTAATGGAATTCTTGAAAACATTGTAGCACCTGAAGGTACTGTTGTGTTTGTGGGCAAGGTGTTGGGCTCAATCGGGGACAGCGGCAGCTCAGAAGTGCAACAATCTCAGCCAGCTCCCCAACCCGCGTTTCAACCTTCCATGGCGTCTTTTTCTTCCTCTACCTCACCTTCTTCTGGACAGGCAGAGCCTATTTTGTCGCCGGCGGCCCGCAAAATGGCTGAAGAAGGGCATATTCAACCCCAAGATCTGCAAGGCACTGCGCCAGGAGGGCGCGTTACAAAGAATGATATTTCCCAATTTGAAACAAATCGTGCCGCATCAGCAGCTCCTACGACGTCTCAATCTTCTGCTCCTTCAGATACGGCTTATGCCATGACTTCAGCTTCATCACGCCAAGTCCAGCAAATAGCCCAACCCGAAGAACGGGTTCGTATGACGCGCTTGCGCCAGCGCATTGCAGAGCGCCTTAAGGAAGCTCAAAATACGGCGGCTATGCTGACCACTTTCAATGAAATTGATATGAGTCATGTGATGGCAACCCGAGACAGTTATCGTGAGAAATTCGAAAAACGCTTTGGAATCAAGCTTGGGTTCATGAGCTTTTTCGTCAAAGCCGTTGTTTCAGCGCTAAAGGAAATTCCTGCGGTTAATGCTGAGATTGACGGAGAGTATATCATTTATAAAAATTATTACGATATTGGAGTCGCCGTAGCAGCGCCTCAGGGACTTGTAGTGCCTGTAGTGAGGGATGCAGATCATCTGAACTTTGCTGAAATTGAGATGACAATTGCCCAACTAGGTGAAAAAGCTCGCACAGGAAAGTTGTCTATGGAAGACTTAAACGGCGGAACCTTTACCATTACAAATGGTGGTGTTTTTGGCTCCCTGATGTCCACACCGATTCTCAATCCGCCCCAATCAGGGATTTTGGGGATGCATAAAATCCAGAAACGCCCTGTTGTTGTAGATGATCGCATTGACATTCGACCCATGATGTACGTTGCGCTTACCTATGATCATCGTGTGATTGATGGACGAGAAGCAGTCACATTTCTGGTGCGCGTCAAAGAAAATATCGAGGATCCTCAACGTATTTTGCTGGGTGTGTGAGAGATGGAAATACAATCATTTGATGTTATTGTGATTGGCTCTGGACCAGCGGGGTACGTTGCCTCTATTAAAGCGGCACAACTGGGTATGAAGGTTGCCTGCATAGATAAGCAAGCAGACCCGGGGGGGACATGTCTGAATGTGGGCTGTATTCCCTCAAAGGTTTTACTGAATTCCTCACAAAAATTTCATGAGGCAAAAACGGGATTTAATACGCACGGCATTTATTGTGATGGACTTCGATTTGACTTATTACAGATGATGAGCCGCAAGGATAAAATCGTCAGCAATTTGACTCAGGGTATTCAATATCTTTTTCGCAAAAATAATGTCATTTTTATTCAGGGAACAGCAACATTTCTGTCGCCTACTTCCGTGGCGATCACGAAAGAGACAGGAGACTCCCAAACGCTGACGGCGTCCAAAATTGTCATTGCTACGGGTTCTGCGCCAGTTGTTCTGCCCAATGTCAATATTGACGAAAAAGTGATTGTCACTTCTACCGGCGCTCTTTCTCTTGAACGCGTTCCTGAGCGCATGGTGATTATAGGGGGCGGATACATCGGTCTTGAAATTGGGTCGGTATGGCGTCGTTTGGGGGCACAGGTGACGGTTGTTGAGTACATGGACACCATTGTTCCTCAAATGGATCGGGAAATCTCAGCGGCATTTCTGCGTTCGCTCAAGGCCTTGGGCATAGAGTTTCAATTGGGAACCAGGGTGTTGGGTATCCATCGACAGGATGAAGGCGCAACAGTGATTGTACAACCCGCCTTAGGAGGAGCGGAAGAAAAACTTGTGGCTGGTGTTGTGATGTTATCCATGGGGCGCCATCCTTTTTCGGAAGGCTTGGGGCTTGACCGCGTTGGTATTCAAGTAGATGAACGGGGAGTTATCCAGATTAACCAAAATTTTCAGACAAATATCTCTTCCATTTATGCGATTGGAGATGTTGTCAGAGGTCCCATGCTGGCGCATAAGGGAGAAGAAGAAGGCGTTGCTGTTGCAGAAATTCTGGCAGGACAAAAGCCCCACATTAACTATGATGCTATTCCTGCCATCGTCTATACACATCCTGAAGTGGCCACCGTTGGTAAAACAGAAGAACAATTAAAAGCGACGGGTGTTCCTTATAGAGTGGGAAAATTTCCTTTTACTGCCAATAGCCGCGCACGCGTGAACGAAGAAACGGAAGGATTTGTAAAAATTCTTTCTCATCAACAGACAGATGAGGTTTTAGGGATTCATATTATCCACGCAGATGCCGGCAATATGATTGCCGAGGCTGTCATTGCCATGGAATATCGCGCGTCTTCAGAAGATATTGCGCGCATTTGTCATGCCCATCCGACAGTTAGTGAAGCCATGAAAGAAGCAGCGATGGCTACTTATTCCAAGGCGATTCATATCTGAATGCTTTCACTTTTCATAAAATTCTGTTATAATCTATTGTCAGCTTTGGTTGACTATGGCGATAAACGCCTTGCGCAATAGGTGAAACGGACCCGGGGGCGGTACCCGGCGCCTCCACCAGTTTTGTTTCGAAATTAGAGAGAGATTCCAGAGTGTTTTTCTGGATCTTTTTGTTTTTCTTCTGGGGGCGAAATAGGATCGACGTGCATTGAAAGGCTTGGTTTTTGCTCGGCATTGTTCCGTCGTTACAGGGCTATAAACATAAAAGCAAACGATAACTTGTTTGCCGCGAATAACAACGTTGAGATCACCGGCGCGACTGCTGCCGCTGCTTAACATGTCATAAGCGCGGTTGGAGGGGCACCGGGCAACAGAAGCCCCTCGCTTATTTTTGCAAAAATATTTTGAAAACTGTTAATTTTTTTGTAAGAGTTTTGTTTTAAAGTGAAGGGATGTTCATGAGTCAGAGCGAGGATATGGAAGCTGTGAAAAAAAAAGGTTTTGATTATGATGATATGGTTCAGGAAGCCTTGCGGGGAGTCGTTCGTGAAGCGTTGAATCGTACGAGTAAAGATGGTCTTACTGGCTCTCATCATTTTTACCTGACTTTTCAAACGAATCGTCCTGATGTTGTCGTACCCGAAAGCTTGCGGGAAAAGCATCCTGAAGAAATTACCATTGTTCTTCAGCATCAATTTTGGGATTTGAAAGTAGACCAGGAGAAATTCGAAGTTTCCCTAAGTTTCAATGATAACCTTGAAAAAGTCATTGTGCCTTTTGGAGCGCTTATTAGTTTCCTCGATCCTTCCGTGAAGTTTGGCCTTCAATTTTCCCCTCTTTCTCCTGTGGTTGCTGAGAAAAAGGGGCGTGGAAAATCCAAGGACAAAAATCCAGACTCATCTCCTGAACCGGCTATGGGAAAAGTTGTCACATTGGATGCTTTTCGGAAGAAATAGTGTTCTTAATATAACTCAAAATCATTTATTTCGAACGACGCCGCATACTTTTGGATCAATCTTTATCTTTTTAGAAGGCTTATTTTTAGGAGAATTAACAGAAGAGCGCTTATAAATTTCATCTGCAACAGGAGTAAATACATTAATACAGAAAGAAGATAATGCTCTTAGCTCTTCACTGACAGCGACATCCAGTTTTTTAAGATCTTCCGGAGAATTTTGATTCACGGGCCAATCCCTTAAAATAGCTTTTGCTTTTGTTTGAGTCCTTCCAGCGTTGATCTTCATATTAGCGATGATTGCAATATACTCTGCCTGTGTGTTGATGCCTATA
>BBVC01000097.1 GCA_001192655.1 Caedimonas varicaedens | reverse complement strand
CTACTTTCCGAGTATGTCGCTTTTTCTTTCCTGAATACGTTTTCTTGCGCTTGTGACTTTTGACAGGGCGTTGAATCGGTGGCTCTGTCACATCTAATCACTTCAGAGGTCAACGTTCGATCCTTCTTGATGGCAAGACGCTTGCCCATCAAAGGCTCCAACTTTTTAAACAGACGACAGACGTTGGAATTATGAAGACCAAACAAATGACCGATAAATTCATGAGTAATATAGGTTCGATAATAAATCAAAAGAGACATGACCTTATCTTCAAACGTCTGGAGAACACTCCTTCCTCCTGCTGATTCCTTTAACAATTCGACAGACGTTTCACATAAAGGATGAATAAAATTCACATTTTCCTGAAACTCTGAAACACTCAACCCTGTCATCCCTTGAAAAACATGAGGACGTTTGGATAAATTGGAATAGCTCACTGACAAACAAATCCTCCATATCGCAAAGGCAAAAGCCAAAATTTATCTTAATTCCTTACTTCACTTCCTAGAAAATCTATTGTCCCAAGAGTTTTTTAGTAAGACGATAGAATCCTTGATCGCCACGCCTTGCAAGCGTCCTGGTAGTCTACCTAAGAATGGATCATTTTTCTGTGGTGTTTTATAACGGGAAAAGAGGGATACCATGTACGCTCTTTGGTCGTTGGCATACGGTTTATATGCGGTTTAAGCGATGGAGTGAAGAAGGTATTTTTTGGTCACTTGTTTATCATCTTCAATAAAAGAAGAGATTAAAAGTAGATTTTACCTGGATGGACAGTACAACAATTGGGCTTCATCGTCATAGTTCAAGCTGTCAAAAAAAGAGGAACTCAATCTATAGGTCGTAGATGCAAGAAGCTAAGCACCAAGATTCACTTGGGACTTTCCTCCCGGATTTGTCCCTGGAGCTTGTTTATCTGAGAGACAGCGCGTGGATATGAAAGCCTTTTCAAAACTTTGGTCTGTAGGGGATTGGGAGGATGTCCTGTCTGTCATTGCAGATAAGGCTACAACTTTTATGAGGTCCGTAAATGCTGAGAGAGAGTCCGAAAAAAACCTGTTATCCCGCGTAGAGAAGGCGCTGTTTACTCAGGCGTGCAAGACAAGGAAAGATATCAAACTCGTTCAAATATTGAGCGTTTCTTTGGTGAAATCAAGGAAAAAAAAGACTGGCATTACAGTTTGATAAACTCGATTTGACCTTCTTCTCTTTCTTTGCAATCGCTTGTCTTAAAGGGCTAAACCTACTTTCTTAACAGTGTCATAGATGAAATAACTTTGGAGTGTTCAAAAAGGCAAAAGAGGCAGAGGGTCTTCTGGAAAAGTTCCTGTAACAAAATATTCCATCAATCAGAATTGCGCTGAACCTGAGAGTTTGCAATGCTTTAAATACATCATGACAGCCTAACCTTTTTAAAAGAAGAGGACAGAATCAATACTTTTTACCATCACAACTCGCAACTGTACAGCCAGACTGTATGTAATACTTAAAAAAATGAAAAACTCTCTTGAAAAGAGAATCTTAAGGCTGCTACTTTGGAAAATAGATTGAATTTAATTCAAATTAAATATTTACCCATTGTAGTCGCTCTGATGTATAAAAAAGGATCTATTAAAACATATCAAGAGATTTCTCACTCCGTCAGCGTTTCTGCTACACCTGTTTTTGCTGAGGATGAATCCTCTGATAAAGAAAAGCGCTATATTTGGGCCTATCAAATCCGCATTGAAAACAAAAGCGAGCATGTTCTTCAACTACGTCGTCGCTATTGGAAAATCACGGATTGTTACGGTAAAACTCAAGAAATCAGGGGAGACGGCGTCGTGGGAGAGCAACCAATCCTCAAACCAGGTGATGTCTTCGAATATACAAGTGCTACTCCCCTACAAACTCCTTCTGGCATTATGGAAGGCACCTACGTTATGGTTGATCCATCAGGAAAAGAGTTTGAGATCAAAATTCCTGCTTTTTCGCTGGATAGCCCCTATCAAAATCAGGTGATACATTAGACGGAAATTTCTTAAAATTCCTTGGAAAGCCGATTTCCAGAGCTTATAAATAAGTCAAGCAATCTACTTTAAAGAGTAAAATTATGCGAACTCCTCTTCCTTCTCTTTTTCTGCGGAATGTTACTCAAAATTGGGGAGAGAAAGGAGAAGAATGGCTCAAAAATTTACCTGTCCTTGTTCAAGAGTTAACACAACAATGGAATCTCGACGAAATTGTTCCCTTTAAAAATCTGTCTTACAATTTTGTGGCGCGGGCCATTCGATTACCAGATCATTTAAAAGTCATTCTAAAGATCGGTGCAGACCCAGCAGAAATAGAAGCAGAAGCCCTGAGTCTAAAAGTTTATAATGGAAAAGGATGTGCTCGGCTCTTTTCTCATGATCTTCAAAAAGGCGCGTTTCTCATGGAAGAAATATCTCCAGGGTTTTCCCTCAAATCCTCTTTTCCCCAGAATGACGAATTTGCAGTTTCTACTGCAAGCCACGTCATGAATATTTTACATACTCATTCTCAGCGTTTCAAAAGCTTCCCGACTCTTGAAAAATGGCTTGAACCTATTTTAGAAGAATCTTCACCAATTCCTACCAGAGATCTTTCAAAAGCAAGAAAAATAACAGAAAACTTACTAAAGACTCAATCAGAAAAAGTCTTGTTGCATGGTGATCTTCATCATGACAATTTGCTTTATAAAAATTCTGGTGATTGGATAGCTATCGATCCGAAAGGCGTAATAGGCGAACGAGCCTATGAGATTGCGACCTTTATTCGCAATCCCTGGCCCGATGTTTTATACTATCCTGACATGCGTCTTCTTCTTTCCCAACGATTTACCCTTTTTGCAAGGCTTTTGGATATTGATGTTGTCAGGTTAAAGGAATGGAGTTATGTCCATTGTCTTCTTTCTGCTCATTGGAGTACACACAATCAGCAAGAAGTCATACAAACTCTAAAATACGCGAGCCTTATTAAAGAATTTCTGTAATTATTTGATAACAACTCTAACAGAGAAATATTTCTTGCAACTGAATCATGAAAATTCTCTTTCATGCCTACCCTCCACACAGATGTCAGAAACGGATGTTTAAAACCTTCTATTGACTGCTATTTTTTTACTTTCTTCTTCTGTGCCGCCGCTAATCGAGCCTGTTGCCTCTGGCGTGCTACCTCTACTTTTTTCTTCTGTGCTGCGACTAGTTGAGCTTGTCTCTGGCGTGCTGCCTCTGCTTTTTTCTTCTGTGCTGCGACTAGTTGAGCTTGTCTCTGGCGTGCTGCCTCTACTTTTTTCTTCTGCGCGATGACCAACCGAGATTGCTTTTGACGGTCTATAAGCTCTCGCTTTTGATATGCCATTATTTGTCTAGGAGTTTTACAGAGAACACGTCTATTTACCGAAAAATGAGATCTTCTCAAACCTTTATGCTTTATGTGATGACGATGGTGGTAGCGGTGAGACTGATGGTGACCATGATGATTTGATGTCGCAAATTTGTGCCTTAGGCTTTGATAATAAACCTCGAATAGCTGTGCAGCGTAATCTGCATAAGTGCCTCTATTAATTCCTTGTGTTTTTATACGAGAGATTTTTTCTGCAATAATACGTTGAGCTGTGCGAGTCTCGTCATTATCTGGCCCTTTAAAAGTTAAGTCCCAAACGCGAGAGAGAAGCTCTGAAATATTTGCGCCTGATTTCAGAGCTTCTATAGGATTTTGAGATATATAAGTGTAAAGCTGGGTCAGATTTTCTTCCAGTAAACGCTTTTTAGATTGTTCAAGCTCTCTATAAACTCTCTGTTTTTTAATTTCTGCAATATAATTAAGACCCGATTTAGGTGATGTAATCTTGTATTTTTTATCAAGTGCAAGAAGTGTTGGTAAATTTTTTCTCATATTTAAATCATCGAGATACTGATGATTATTTTTTTCACCTCTTTCAACTTGTATATAAGAATTAAAAGCTTTTACAAAATCTACTCCAACATCATAAAAAGCGAATCTCTCTTCTCTGGTCAAAGGAATTTTATTCCCCTTAAAATGCGAGCACTTGTGATGACGGAAAAAAACGCTGTCTACAAAATCTTCTCGATGTGATCCCCAGATTTGTCCTGAAAAAACAAAAAAAATTAGAAGAAAATAATTTAAAACCCTGCAAAAAATTCTGTTCATAGTATCCTTACTTACAATCTTATTTTAAAGATATATAAGAAGCATATGTCAAATAGTCAAGTTTATAGATAAAAATACATCTCTCGTAAAAGTTGCTGTATTCACTTTTCTGGCCATCGGATAGGAGAAACGCGAAAGAGAGGAATTGTTGCGACAGAAACCTCTCCGTTTTGAAGGCTCAGGGGAATTCTATGAGATGGAAGCTCTGTTGTCGATACAGGTGACTCTTTTAAGGCTGACAAGATGCCTTTAGCAATTTGTGCTACGCCTCTCTTAATCACCTTTTGTTCCGCCAATTCATCCAGTATTTTGTCAAGTCCCCTAATTGTTGCAGAAAATGAAGCAACCGGTTGCTTTAATTCATCTAGAGTCAGTGTCCCGTTGGCATTTAGAGCGAGTTCTCCCCAGTCAATATCTGCTTTTTCAACTTCCACAACCCCTCCTTCACGAGAAAGAGCGTTTAAAAGAGCAGGAATACCTCTCGGAAGCGTTTGATCCAAATTCAAACGACCGGCCAAATGAATAAATTTGATTTTTTGGTCAAGGGGAGCAGAAAGCTTCAAGCCAGAGTCAACTTGATGAGCTTCAAAAGTGACTTTTAACCGTGTCGGCGCATCCCTGTCAGAAACTCTAAAATTCTGAAAAATGATTTTTTCGGCATAAGCATGAACAAAGGTCGAGTGAAAACCAACATCCTGAAGGCTAAGCCACAGGTAACGATTTAGTTTTTCTCCCTCAAGTCCAGCTTTTATCGATAAATTTTCTGTGCTTAATTTAACCATTCCATAGGGTTTGGAAGTGTATTCAAGATAAGCTTTCCCTTTGCTTGACAAGCTTAACGCTCCATCTGTGGTTAAATAAGACCACCAGGAAAGGCTGGCACACAGTTCTCCTTCTGTTTTAAATAAAAAATACTCTGGGACTTGACGAGAAACATAGGGGTTTTTGAGTGTTATTTCAAAATTGAATGGAAAACCAGATACATCAAATTCTTCATAAGAAATCTTATATCCTTTGTTCTTTAGTTTATCTATCTGGAAATTTAAATTGTCTTTAACGACAACAGATGTTACCCACCAAACCGCAGAATAAATTATACAGATACTTAAAACAACTTTTATCGATTTTTTCAATTTTTTGATCCTTCTTTACAATCACTTTTGATGTCAGAGTGAGGCGTCAGCCGCTTTGAAGCAGTTTCAATAGCTTGCTCCAATGTGTTTAAAAAACTCCGCGCATCCAGACCAGGAAGAATTGGCGGCAAAACTTCAAGAATAATTTTTCCGGGTTTTTTAATAAAAGAACGACGTCCCCAAAAATAACCTGAATTCAAAGCAACAGGAATGATGGGCCTGTTCAGAGCATGATAAAGAGCATAAACTCCGTATTTATATTGAGGAGGATCACCAGGGTTGCGTCGTGTTCCTTCAGGGAAAATCCAAACTGATCGACCTTTTCCAAGACGGTCACGGGCGCCTTCAACAATTTGAGTGAAAACTTTCTTGCCGCTTTTACGATTAATACCAATCATGTCAGAAAACAGCAATAGTTGTCCAAAAAGAGGAATCCACATTAATTCTCTCTTCAAAATAATTGTACAATCAGGAACCAGAGTTTCAATCATTGCTGTTTCCCAGAGAGATTGATGCTTGCACGCAATAAGATGCGGCCCCCCCCTTAAATAGTCTCGTCCCCTGAATTCAACAGTGATTCCCACAACATGCTCGAGCAGAAAATTGGTGCCTTTTCCCCACCTTCGTGCTGCGTTATGGACATAACGGCGATCTCCGAACAAAGCCGGAAGCCCTATAATAACAACAATTGTTGTCCATAAAAAGAATAAAACATTGAAGGCCAGTGATCTGAAAAATAATTTTATCATGCTATACCTTGTTGAAAAGAAGGAAATATTGAATGCAAACTATAGCGAAGTAAAGCCCCCAGGTATTTATGATACTCTCTCCCTAAAATAGTCCACGCATCTGGATTCCAGAACCAATCCTCTTTTTGGAAAATTCGGGGAACAATAGGATGAACGATGATCTGAACGTTAGAAAGTCTTTGACAGAATTCAAGGAGAGATCGGTGAATATGGTAATGGGCTGTTACCAGACGAACGGATGTGAAGTTGTGATTACAGACCCATTTTGCTGTTTGTTCCGCATTTTCGTACGTACTGTCTGACCGATAATCAAGATCAATGAGAGAAGGATCCAAATTTTTACAAGAAACAGAAGCTGTCCTCAAAATGTCTTTTAAGGTCGTTTGCGGGTTGACTCCTGATATCAATAATTTTTTGGCGAGTTGAGAATCTATCAATTTTAAGGCTGTTTCAATACGTTCTGCCCCCCCTGTTAACACAACAATCGCGTCTGTCTTTTGAGAAGGATTATCCACATGCACAGGAATCGTTAGAACAAACCATGCCAATCCACCTCCCCACAGGAAAAAAATAGCCGCTATAAAATAAATGATAAATCGGTTCATTATATTTGATTCAGGGTTATCTTACAAAGGGTTGGTCAAGAGTATAAAAGGGTTCCTGTAAAGTGTCCAGAGTTTCTGTTAACGCCTGAACAGCACTCAAAAGATCAGGAAAAATGTGAACTGGATTTAAGCGAGAAGGCCACTCTTGCTGTTCTGTTTGCAAACCCTTACCGGTTCGCACCAGAATTCTTGGACAATCTGCATCCACAGCAGCCTGCAGATCTCTTAGGGCATCTCCAATAAAAGGAGAGTATTTTGCGCGAGCTCGAAATTTCTTTAGAGCTTCTTTTAACATCCCTGGCGCTGGCTTTCGTCGAAAATTGGGCTCTACCGCAACATCTGTACAAAAATAGATTTCGTCAATATGGGCTTGCTGTTCAGCAAGCAGAAATTGCATTTTCTGATGGATGCGATCTAATTCTTCAAGAGAGATATCCCCGCGCCCCACAACGGCCTGATTCGTAATCACAGCAATAGGAATATGTGCTTTATTCAAAAGAGAAATAGCCTGCGCCACACCTGGAAGAAGTTCAAACTCTGCAACAGATCGAACCGATTGAGGGCGGTCACGATTAATGACTCCATCACGATCCAACATAACAAGGTCCAAAATTCATTCCTCCCGCATTGAAAAAATCACCGTCATTCGAGCTGAGAGCATCACAATAGCCATCATAAAAAGAGGAGTAAATAAAATAACGAACCACAATTCTGTTTCATATTGGTGCGGATGAAAAAAGTCTAAAATAAGCGTCTGTAATTTATATTTCATCGTAAGGTAGGTTACTATAGATAAAAAAGCCCCTATTATTCCCCCCTTCATCGCCATTTTCAGGGAATATGTTTGAAATTGTTTTGCAATAAAACGATCTTCTGCGCCAATAAGACGCAAAATTTCAATAACTTTTTCATGAATAATGAGTCCAGAATGTGTAATAAACGCAATCGTAATTACAGAAACGAATCCGATTGAACCGGCAATAATAAGGCTTATCCCCACAAGAGAATGACCTATATTCAAAATAGTCTCTCGCCATACCTGATGATTTTTAATAGAAATATCTGAAAAAAGAGAACGCAGATCAACTTCCAGCGTTGATATATCTATCTTTGCGTCTTGGGAAAGTGCAACATCGATGAGAATGCGATGGTTTTTGATGTCATTTCCAAAAGGATCTAGAGTAGCTGAGGGCTTGTTGGAAGGAAGAGCTTCTGCTTTTAGAACGCCAGGAAGAGCGCGCAATATAGCCAAAAGCTTATCCTGTTTTTGCCGTCCTTCCAGAGAGGATTGTCCAGGATGATCGCTTGTCATCTGAAGTTCAACTGTAAAACCGCTTTTAAAATCCTTTTGCCAGCTTTCTATCATACGATGCAACAGAACAGCGCCTGTTAAAGCCATCGTCCCAAGATACACCATCAATGCAATAATCCAGGGGATTAAACAATGTGATTTTCCTTGCCCCAGAGGAATTTCCGTTCGAGAAAATTTAGCCATTACTTCCTGTTTTCCTGTCATTATAAGGGAAAATGATATGCAACTGACCTTGTTCAAGATAAAGAGCGGGGTAAGGAAATTCAAGAACTAAATCCCGATTATGTGTCGCAAAAATGACAGTTGTCCCTCTTTTGTTCAGCTCTGTAAAAAGGTAAAGAAGTTTAACGGCATTTTCATCGTCGACATTTCCTGTGGGCTCATCTGCAATCACAAGAGAGGGACGATTAATGACAGCACGACCGATTGCCAATCTTTGTTTCTGTCCCCCTGAAAGGTTTTGTGGTGAAGCATCTCCCAATCCTTTAAGGCCAATCCAATTGAGAAGTTCAAGACCTTTAGCGCGCGCTTCACTCCAGCTCTCTCCCTTTAATCTCAGGGGAAGAGCAATATTATCCAGCACAGAGAGATGCTCCAATAAACAAAAGTCCTGGAAGACAACGCCTATCTGTCGACGATAAGTCGCAATATCATCTCCACGAACATTAATCAAATCCCGTCCAAAAACGCGGATGGCGCCTCGATACCCTCTGAATCCCAAATAAATAAGTTTGATCAAGCTTGATTTGCCAGCGCCACTTGCCCCCATCAAATAATGAAATGAACCTTTCAAAAGACTGAAGGAAATATCAGATAAAATATTTTTCCCCTCGGTATAATTAAGGCTGACCCTATCAAACCGAACGATTTCCTGTTGCACGACGTTTGCCCCCCATGATTATAATCTTTTATCCCATAGTTTAGGAAACTCAAAAAAATCTCAAGTCATTAATTTATTTAGGGGGATAAATCTTCAGATAGTCTAAATTGATAAATGCAAAAAAACCAATAAAATGTAGAATCGAATTTTTATTACTCTTCTTCCACGTCAGATGATTTCTTATTGTGCACAAATGATGTATAAAGGGAAATCATTTTAAAAAAATAAATGCTCGAAAAAGGATTAAATCAATGAAAATTCTACCCCTGAAAAAGCAGGTCGTTTTTTTTGCTTTTACATTGTTTTTTATTATCACGACCCGAGTTATGGCTCAGATTGGAGATTCGTCTATCATTGTCAAAGATGTCTGGGTTCGTCCTAGCCAGGTCGAGAATAGCGCTGCTTACATGACCATTGAAAATACAGGGAGTGTTCTTGATCAGCTGATAAGCGTCCAAACAAATGCTTGTGAATGGGTTGAATTGCATCGCATCGAGAAAGTCAGGAGTATTTTTCGTATGCGCCCTGTGGAATCCATTGATATTCCATCAGAAACAGTGACTATTTTGAGACCTGCAGGGATGCACCTCATGCTTATGAAATTAAAGAATCCATTGAAAGTTGGAGAAAAAGTTATTCTGCACCTCAATTTCAAAAAAGCAGGAGCTATGACCGTTGAAGCAGAAGTACGTCATACTCATAATAAAGAGTACCAGCGTACCCTTCCTCAGGAAAAAGAATCACGCCAACCAGAAAAAAACGAAACTCTTCAGGATATTGATGAAACACAAGCGCCTCCCGTATCTAAAGGATAGGCATGAATGGCAATTTCTTCTGAGTTTTTAGATCAGCTAAAAGCCCGAATACAGCTTAGTACTGTGATTGGCGCACGCATTAAATTGAAGCGCAAAGGTCGTTATATGTCTGGGCTTTGTCCTTTTCACAACGAAAAAACACCTTCTTTTACGGTTAATGATGCACAGGGAAGCTATCATTGTTTTGGTTGTGGAAGTCATGGAGATGTTATTGCCTTCACACAGCTTTCAGAAAATATGACATTTATAGAGGCAGTTGGAAAACTTGCAGCTTTTGCAGGGATGTCTCTCCCCCCCTCTTTTTCTGAATCAAAAGAAAGTCTTCAAAAAAGCCTGGATATCTATGAAGTTCTGGAAGAAACAGCTAGTTTTTTTCAGTCTATCCTGAGATCCAACCAGGGACAGGAAGCGCAAAAATATCTGGATCAACGGGGTATTCAATCAGAAACTTGTGAATGTTTCCGACTGGGGTTTTCTCCTGAAGAAAATGGGCTTAAAAAATACCTTTTAGGCCGAGGATATTCGGAAAAACAGCTTCTAGCTGCAGGGCTTCTATCGCAAAATGAAGAAAAGTCTGTTACTTACGATCGTTTTCGACATCGTTTGATGTTTCCTATCTGGGATCGTCAGGGACGAGTTATCGCGTTTGGAGGACGTATCCTCAAAAAAGGAGAACCCAAATACCTTAACTCTCCGGAAACAGACGTTTTCCATAAAGGGTCACTTCTTTATGCGTATCATTTGGCGCGCCGTCCTGCTCAACAGGCTCAACGCCTCATTGTGTGTGAAGGGTATATGGATGTTATCGCTCTTCACCAGGCAGGAATTAAATATTCCGTAGCACCTCTGGGAACAGCGTTAACAGAGGAACAAATTTCCCTTCTCTGGAATCTGACGCCCTCTCCAATTCTTTGTTTCGACGGTGATGCACCTGGAAAAAAAGCAGCCTTGCGCACAGCCGAGCGTGTTTTGCCCATTCTGAAGTCAGGATATTCCCTGCGATATGCCCATTTGCCCGAAGGAGAAGATCCAGATAGCTTGATTCAAAGAGGGGGGCTTAAAAAGCTGGAAGATACTTTTGAAAATTCGATACCCTTGGCAGACGTTTTGTGGTATCAAACTTTTAATGCAGCTTCTTTAAAAACTCCTGAAGATCGAGCCAAATTTGAGAAAACTCTTATGAAGCTGGTTCAAGAAATTAAAGACCCGATCCTTCGCAACAATTACCGGGACACCTTTAAGACTCGGCTCTTTGAATCTTTTCGTTTCTATAAGAATGCGGCAAGAGAAAAGAAAGGTGCAAATAATCCTGTTCTCCCTGTTCAGGCAAAACCCAATTTTGATCCCGTTCATATTCAGCAAAAAATCCTGTTTGCCGGGCTTTTAAACCATCCTCAACTTATTGAAGAATATTATGAACCCTTTCTTGACCTCGACATAACTTCAGAAAAACTACGACGTTTACGAGATCAGATCATCTTAAAAATAAATGAAACTCCAGCTCTTGACTCTGGTCTTTTACAGCACCATTTACATAACGAGGGGTTTACAGATCTTCTGGATGATATTCTCAATGAAGATGTTTATAAACATGCCTCGTTTGTAAGACCTGAAACAGACAATGAATCCATACGTCAGGGCTGGCTTGAAGTATGGGATCATTTGCAAAATTTAAAGAAAATGGCTGATCACGCCAAAAATATGGATGAACGTTTTCAACACCACCTTTCTCCCCTTCTTAAGGCGATGATGAGGCGAGTTCTGTACAATTGATTGAAAGGACATAAGACAGTGAGTACAAATTCAGATCGATCTGCCGACATCGTAAATGATGAGCAAACAATGGAATCCCGCAAGGGAGATCTTAAGCTCGCCATTAAAAAGTTAATTACCCGCGGGAAAGAAAAGGGATACGTCACTTACGATCAGCTTAATGACCTGCTTCCTCAGCAAGAGATGTCTTCAGAACAAATCGAGGACGCCATGGCCGTATTGTCCGAGATGGGGATTAATATTGTTAATGGTGATGAAGTAGAAGAAGAAACGGATAATACCGTAGCAGAAGCTGAGGAAAATACAGACGATAAAGAATTAGAACCTACTGAATCTCCTAGTGAAGAAGTTTCTGATGCTGGCCGCACAGATGATCCGGTACGCATGTATTTACGAGAGATGGGAACTGTGGAACTTCTCTCGCGCGAAGGAGAAACTGCGATTGCCAAGCGTATCGAAAAGGGTCGAGAGGAAATGATCGAAGCGATCCTTGAAAGCCCCTTAACAATTCGCGCCATTATTTCATGGCGAGATGCATTACGCGAAAACCAACTGAACTTACGTGATATTATTGATCTTGATGAGGTTAATACAGACGAAGATACAGCACAGATTGGGGAAGAACAAGAGAAAGAACCACCGGAAGCCGGGCACGATCTTCATAAAGATAATCAAGAAAAACAGCCAAAAGAAAACGAAGAAGAAAACTCAGAGACAACTGAAGAAGAATCTGACACAGAAGATGCTAACGGAGAAGATAAATCAACCGAAGCAATTTCTGCTCTTGAAGCCGCCATGATGCCTCAAGTGCTTGAGATGTTTGATAAAATTGCGGATACTTATGATCAGTTTCATACTCTTCAAATTGAACGTTTGAAACTTGCTCAGGAAGGAAAACAACCCTCAGCTAAAAATAATCATACTTATAAAAATCTGAAAATGACTCTTGTAGAGTTAATGAGTGAGATACACTTGAATCCTATTCGCATCGATCAGCTTGTAGAACAGCTTTATCATTTGAATCGCAAACTTACAAGACTTGAAGGACAAATCCTGCGCTATGCGATTGATTCAGGAATTAAGCGTGAGGAATTTCTTCAGAATTATTATGGTCATGAATTGGATCCTGAATGGTTTGTCTATATTGCAAAACAAACTGGAAAAGGATACACCAAATTTTTGTCTTCTCATGAAGCAGAAGTACGGGAAATCCGTAATCAAATTTCTGAAATCACAGTAGAGTCAGGGCTTAATATTACAGAATTCCGCCGTATTGTTGCCAACGTTCAACGAGGTGACCGTCACACGCGCATAGCAAAAAAAGAGATGATAGAAGCCAACTTGCGTCTTGTCATTTCTATCGCGAAAAAATATACAAATCGGGGACTACAATTTCTGGATTTAATTCAGGAAGGAAATATTGGACTTATGAAAGCAGTGGATAAGTTCGAATATCGCCGCGGCTATAAGTTTTCAACTTATGCGACATGGTGGATTCGACAGGCGATTACCCGTTCTATTGCAGACCAGGCTAGAACGATCCGAATTCCTGTTCATATGATCGAAACAATCAATAAACTTATTCGCACTTCGCGACAGATGTTGCATGAAATTGGCCGTGAACCCACGCCTGAGGAACTAGCTGAAAAACTGGGAATGCCTCTGGATAAAGTACGCAAGGTGATGAAAATCGCCAAAGAACCCATTAGTCTTGAAACACCCATTGGAGACGAAGAAGACGGATCCCTGGGAGACTTTATTGAAGATAAAAACGCTGTTTTGCCAATGGATGCCGCTGTCAATTCAAATTTGCGCGAAACGACTACACGTGTCCTTGCAAGCCTTACACCCCGTGAAGAGCGTGTTCTTCGGATGCGTTTTGGGATCGGGATGAATACAGATCATACCCTTGAAGAAGTTGGACAGCAATTTTCAGTGACGCGTGAACGCATCCGCCAAATCGAAGCAAAAGCCTTACGCAAACTTAAACATCCCAGCCGTTCACGAAAATTGAGAAGCTTCCTGGATTCTTGATCTCCTTAAACACGAGAGAAACACTTTTTAGAAGCAGGTGTAAGGAGATTTGCACCTTTTCTATTCCTCTTAAAGCCAATAAAAAAAGCCACTTCTTAGGTGGCTTTTTTTATTTTTCCAGACAAAAATAAACTTCTCATCAAGAAAAGATATCTTATAAATAATAGGTGTATTGAGAAGCAGGGACTATAGAAAACTGCCTGCTTCTCAAAAATAGGTGTGTGGTGTGTTTAGAAACCCATACCGCCCATGCCACCCATGCCACCCATGCCCATATCAGCGCCGCTTGGCATTGCAGAGTCTTTTCTCTCAGGCAGATCAGCGACCATAGCTTCTGTCGTGATAAGAAGACCAGCTACTGAAGCAGCATTTTGTAATGCCGTACGCACGACTTTTGTAGGATCAATAATGCCTGCCTTAATCATGTCAACATACTGACCATTTTGCGCATCATATCCTCGAGTGCTGTCATTGGCTTCGATCAATTTACCGACAATAACAGCTCCAGAGTCACCAGCATTATGAGCAATCTGATAAACAAGAGACTGCAAGGAACGACGAATAATATCGATACCGATGCGTTGCTCATCATTGTCATATTTTACTTTGTCAAGAACGCGGCTGGCATACAAGAGAGCTGATCCACCACCTGGAACAACGCCTTCTTCAACAGCAGCGCGCGTTGCATTCAGGGCGTCCTCAACGCGATCTTTCCGCTCTTTTACTTCAACTTCGGTTGCGCCACCCACATGAATGACGGCAACACCACCTGAAAGCTTTGCCAAACGTTCTTGCAACTTTTCCTTGTCATAGTCAGATGTTGTCTCTTCTATCTGGGCACGAATCTGACTACAACGAGCTTCAATGCCTGAAGATTGACCTGCGCCACTGACAATGGTTGTGTTTTCCTTGGCAATAACCACTTTCTTTGCGGTTCCTAACATATCAATAGTGACATTTTCGAGCTTGAGGCCAACATCTTCTGAGATAACCTGACCGTTTGTCAGAATAGCGATATCTTCAAGCATCGCCTTCCGACGATCACCAAATCCAGGAGCCTTAACTGCAGCAACCTTGAGTCCGCCCCGAAGCTTGTTCACAACAAGAGTTGCTAGTGCTTCACCTTCAACATCTTCAGCGATAATCAAAAGAGGACGACCTGATTGAACGACTTTTTCCAAAACAGGCAACATAGCCTGCAATCCCGTCAACTTTTTCTCATTAATGAGAATATAGGGATTTTCAAGCTCAGAAATCATCTTTTCAGCATTAGTGACAAAATAAGGAGAAATATATCCGCGATCAAATTCCATACCTTCGACCACTTCCAATTCTGTATTAAAAGATTTCGCTTCTTCTACAGTGATAACGCCTTCTTTACCTACCTTGTCCATGGCTTCAGCAATAATCTGCCCAATTTCTTTTTCACCATTGGCAGAAATTGTTGCAACTTGTGCAATTTCTTCGTTTGTTGAAACTTTCTTGGAACGTGCTTTAAGGTCTTCCGTCACTGCGTTGACAGCGAAATCGATCCCGCGTTTCAAGTCCATGGGGTTCATACCAGCTGCAACAGCTTTTGCCCCTTCCCTGACAATCGCCTGAGCAAGAACAGTTGCTGTTGTGGTACCATCACCCGCAATATCATTTGTTCTGCTGGCGACTTCACGCACCATTTGGGCGCCCATATTTTCGAACTTGTCTTCAAGTTCAATTTCTTTTGCAACTGTTACACCGTCTTTTGTGATGCGGGGTGCGCCAAAGCTTTTAGAAATGACAACGTTACGACCTTTTGGACCGAGTGTCACCTTAACCGCGTTTGCAAGCGTATCCACGCCTTTTAACATGCGCGTACGCGCATCTGTAGAAAACTTAACGTCTTTTGCCATATCCTTAACTCCTTATAAAATAGATTGATCCCTTAAGCGGCGAGAATGCCAAAAATGTCGGACTCTTTCAGGATGACCAACTCTTCGCCATCCACCTTCACTTCGGTGCCGGACCATTTGCCAAACACGACGCGATCGCCGGCCTTGACATCAAGAGGACGGATATTGCCAGATTCTTCCCGCACACCTGATCCTACAGCAACAACCTCACCTTCAATGGGTTTTTCTTTCGCTGTATCAGGAATAATGATACCCCCGCTGGTTTTAGATTCTTGTTCGATGCGCCTAATCAGCACGCGATCATGAAGAGGTTTAAACTTCACTGTCATTTTATTACTCCTTTATTGTTAACAATTCTTCATCGAAGCCGACTAAAGAAATCTTTTCTTTTCTAGCCAATTAGCACTCGAAAGAAAAGAGTGCTAATTATTTAGCATTTTTTGCATCAGAGGTCAAAGAATTTTTATCGCAAGGAATTCGCTTTTTACAAATACACAGAAAAGATCGCCAGTGTGGTGAGCGTTGCGCCTATGACCCCAAAAATATTTACAATAATCAACACTTTATCTTTCATTAAAACGCCATATATCAACCAACACGTCAAGGAAAAAAGAGCTATCAGAAAACCTTCTAGGGAAACATTTTCAGCACTTGCCTGTCTGTAAATTTTAAAGGCTTGCAAATAATAAAGCGAGTGCCCAAAAATCCCGATCACAATCATAAATTTTGCATAGTAATAAAGAGTTTTTGTACGGCTTAAGGTGTCTTCCTTTGTAGCAAAGAAACTGTGAGCTCCCTGTTTTTCTTCAGAAAAAATCTCTCCGGAACGAGAAGAAACTGATTCTTTCAAATGATCCTGTTGCATTTGTGCTTATTTCCTCAGATTAAATTTCATCCGTATTCAAACTTATAATACCTCGTCGCAAACGAGGGATAAAAGTCACCCCCCCCAAAACAGCGCGTGTTTTCGTTACAATGCCTTTTTCTTCAAAGGCAGAAATTAAATCCTGGCGCCTTTCATCAAGGGCAAAAGAAATAAAATCAAAGTCGTTTTTTATTGTTTGAGTAACAGTATGAAGTTTTGCAAGAAATTCTTCCCCCTGCACAGTCCCTGTATTCAAGTGAGCCACTTTTGAACTTGCAGGATTTTTATCAAAATAAAAATCCAAAACACCGCTACAATCAAAATATTGATTCATAGAGTGAGCGTTATGAGCAGAAGAAAGATTGCAAATAAAATCAATTTTTTCAGTTATTTTTTCAGGAAATTTCTTCAAGAGTTCTTGAGGCGAAATCATGTAAATCTTCATTGACCCCAACGGCTTTAGAAAAATCTGAGACCAAAACCCCTTGAAGCCACGCATAATCGTTCCCTTAGCGCCTTCCATCCCCACAAAGAAAAGAAGGGGACAACCTACATAAAACCATAAACTGCGAGGATTTGATAAAAGATAGGCATAAAATTTTTGAGCAAGCCCTTTTCCGCGATAAGCACGATCGATTTTAAGATCTGCAACGTAAAGCGCATAATAAGGACGACCTGCGAGCTCAATCTGTTTACGAATAAAAGAGATGATTGCGATAACCTTGCCTTCTCTTGTATGAATCAAAGCATGGCGCGATTCCCCGATGCGATCGAAATAGGCATTGTAATGAGCCCCATGAGAAACATGAAACTTATGCTCGGCATCCAAAGGGTAAGTAAATTGCTTGTCAAACTCGCTCAGAGCACCTTGCCATTCTTGGAGTTCTTGGGCATCCATAAAGACAATAGGCATAAGCGACTCTGGCAAATGTACAGGATCGACCGCGTTTTCCCATGAGAGCTTTGAATTACAAGAAGTCATATTGTGCAAATAATCATCCTCAAGTGTTAAAAAATTTTACTACACCCCTCGCCTTTTAAAATCTGGGGTCGTTGGACTTCGGCATTCGTCCTGCTCACGTACGCTGCGCGGGACTCACCACTCGTCCGCCTACCCAGCCTTTGAAATCCTTCAGGTATATTAGATAAATACCTGATCTTGGGATAGAATTTAGATAACCAAAAAAATGCCCTTCAGTAAAAAAATATCTATTCATACACAATAATATAAAATCTTGCTTATCTTTTTCAAGCTCAATTAATAAAAAATATTTACTATTTTTTATTTGATACCAGTATTTTTTTTAATATATTTTATTTTTTACACTTGTCAGGATCTCTTTTTCTCATTCGACTTCTTGAGAAAAACTCCACAACGAGACAAGCGCCTCTTTTATGCCTCAAGAGATGGAGATGCTGCACGCGCTATTTCCTGAGTCTTGGCTTCTTCTTCCGTTAAGGCGATATTCACATGCGCATAAACAGAAACCTCTGGATGCAGAGCAATACGAATCTTATGAATTCCAAGCGTTTTAATAGGATGATCCAAAATAACCTGCGAGCGACTGATCGTAAATCCTTTGGAAGAAACGCCTTCCACAATATCTTGCGAACGAATTGAACCATATAAGTGACCACTCTCACCGGCTGAACGCAAGATGACAAGACTTAGCCCGCGCATTTTTTCTGCAACTGCCTCTGCTTCTTTTTTGAGCTTCAAGTTGTTTGCTTCAAGTTGAGAGCGCTTTGTCTTAAATTCTTCAATTTTTTCCTGAGTGGCGCGTATGGCTTTTCCTCTGGGCAATAAAAAGTTTCGACCATATCCTGGCTTTACCTTCACCACATCGCCCATTTGTCCCAACTTTTCGACGCGCTGCAATAAAATAAGTTCCATTTTTATTCCTCTTATCATGGGGTGAAGCGTTCGCGCAGCTTAATCCAGGGTTCAAAAAGCCCAAACGCTATCACAATTAAAATCGGCCAGCCGAACACTATCATACTAATGTAAAAAATCCAAAGGAACATTTTACCGAGAAGATAATGTGCAAAAAGAAGATGAACGATACCCAGACCTTCAAATAAAAAAGCAAAGAGTAACACGAGAACCGCATTCATAAAAAATTGTCCCCCTTCTCCTTTCAACAGAAGGGCAGCAAGACCGCACAGGGCTAGGGCAATCCACAGCCACCATGATAGTTCAATCGTAGAAACTGCCGGCGTTGGTCGCTGATTTTTATTAAGTTTTACCAGAATCATTTGTGCTGCAATCCCATTGATCAGCGTCACTAATAAAGCGCTTATGGACATAATAGCCGGTAGAAATCTTATGATCTGGTCTGCCAACTGAGAATACTGTACCTGTAATGTATCGGGCGCCATTTGAAGCAGGTGAGTCCGCAAAACAGTTTTATAGTCTGAATTCAGAAAAAACAAAAAGAAAAGGATAGACAACCCCAAGGTATAGCCTGATAAAACAGCGATTAACCGGCCCAGCGGGTACCAGAAAAGATCTCCCTTGGCGTCACCTCGGGAAAGAAGAGCTAAATAGGCAAGCAAAATCGCAGGAATCACACTGACAAATGAGAAAATTAATCCTGCTTGAACGCTTGTAAAAACAGTGATGAGCAAAACAGTGAGGAGAGACGCATAAAACTGGGCAGACAAGCTTCGCCCCAAGCCTAAACACAAAAGAGGTAGGATCATAAAATTCGCCAACCCCATAAAAAGAAGAGGGAAAGTCGGCGCCAACAAAAAAAGGAGAACGCTTAACGCGCTCCCCCCTATAATATATCCAAGATCCTCATTAGATTTTGGAAGTTCAAACAATATCTTACCTCACGACATAGGGTAATAAAGCTAGGAAACGAGCACGCTTGATGGCCAAGGCAAGACTGCGTTGATGTTTTGCTGAAACAGACGTAATGCGTCGTGGAATAATCCGTCCACGCTCAGAAATATATTTCTGCAATGTACGAACATCTTTATAATCAATCTTGAGAGCCCCCTGTTCGCTAAAGGGGCATGATTTCCGTCGACGAAAAAAATGACGACGAGGTTGTGCAGGCTTACTGCTACGGGTAGAAGAATTTATTCTTTCAGACATTAGTCGCTCTCTTTCTCTGCACGGTCATTAAATTTTTCTCCGGACTCTTCCTCATTGTCGGAAAGTTCCGAACGTGCATTATCATCATATTCATCGCGTTGATAACGAGAAGCTTTCAAAAGGGATGAGGGTGCCTTTTCATGCTCTTCAACCTTGACCGTCAAAAAGCGCAAAACATCTTCATTAATGCGCATCACACGTTCAAGCTCTTTGATGACCTCGGGTTTCGCCGCAATGTTGATCAGAACATAATGCCCCTTGCGGTTCTTTTTAATAAGATAGGCTAATGTTCGCGACCCTATATTTTCTATTTTCTCGACAGAACCGCCGTTCTCGCGAATAACAGCGGCAAATTTCTCAGCCAGGGTTTCAACCTGGGTTGGCGACAAATCCTGTCGCGCAATAAAGATATTTTCATAAAGTTCCATAAGAACTCCTTTTGGCTAGTGGGTTGAGTTGTTCCTCAACAAAGCCGGACTTACCCGGCAAGGAGATCGAACGTCTTCTGTATACTGTTTTAAATAAAAAAAATCAACCAGGATCAGCAGAGATAGAAAGCCCCTCATTAACAAGCTGCCCTATTCTTAGGTAACTCAATACATTACCAATACTCAATCTTGTACAGATGACAGGATCAAGGGCATATTTTTTCCAAGATTTCGAAGACATTGTTTGTTTTTTCATTTCCTGCTGCGAGGAATGACATCATTTTGTCCTTTGTCTTTGTATTGAGTATAAAAAAAGTTCTCTCTTATTTCCTTCTCTCTTGCCATTCGGATGTTTTTGCCATATGGTTAAGTTGTTGTATTTAAAATATTTATGAAGAGGATAAAAATGAAAATTATTAAGTCTCATTTCATTCTTAGCAGGGGTTGGTTTTATCCCTAGCTTTTATTCGTAACAGTTTAATTTGAAAAATGTTTCTTTCAGGTAATTTCCTAATAACTGGACAGTTTGTAGATTGCTAAGAGATGAAGGGTATACGTAACATACTTTTAGAGAAGGCCCTTCGATATTGGGCAGTATTCTTTTGAATTTCTTGGTAAGTAAAGAATCATCAGAGAGCGTGATGATTCCTAAGCCTTTTTCTGCCGCTTGAGCGAGGCATTCCACTGTGTTTACGGTTATATGAGTCTCTCTTGTTCGACCAGGACTC
>BBVC01000096.1 GCA_001192655.1 Caedimonas varicaedens | reverse complement strand
GACGCTCTGCCGCTCGTGAAATGCTTTTTTCTTTGGCGACGTAATAAAAAACCTTGAGACGATCCCACTCCAAATTCATTAATAAAATTCCTTTATCTTATGATGATTATGCAAATCATCTCAGAGACCTATCAGATTTTTATACTATTAGTCAAGTTTTTGAAGATGTCTTCTTTCCTATTACAAAAATCACCCAATTCTAATTTTTTGTTTTTTTGAATGAAATATCCTCATCATACTTGAGGATACAATTGACGCTCTGGGGAAAGACCTATATTCTCAATACTATCACAATTGTTTGCAGGTTTTAATGTCTGGTAATCCGCTTGAGCAGTTTTTGGTTAAGCCTCTTATCCCTCTGAAAATGGGGGGGTATGATATTACCTTTACGAATTCCTCCCTCTTTATGGTTTTAACGACGGCAGCAGCCCTATGTTTTCAATATGCAGCAGTACGGGGCGATAAGGTTATCCCTTCGCGCATTCAATCTCTTTTTGAAATGACCTATGATTTTATTGGCTCTATGGTGAAAGATAATCTGGGTGTAGAAGGCAAGAAATATTTTCCTTTTATTTTTTCCCTTTTTCTTTTTGTTCTTTTTGGGAATCTTTGGGGAATGGTTCCTTATTCCTTTACGTTCACCAGCCATATTATTGTTACTTTTGCACTCTCTCTGATCGTTTTTATCACTGTGACGATCATTGGTCTCGTCAAGCACGGCTTCAAATTTTTCCGACTTTTTTTCCCAGAGGGTGTTCCCTGGGCAATTGCTCCTATTTTGATCCCCATCGAGATTATCGCCTATTGTTTCAGACCTATTACGCTCGCCATTCGTCTTTTTGCAAATATGATGGCAGGTCATATGGTGTTGAAACTTTTTGGTGGATTTACAGTGGCTATGGGTTTTCTGGGCTTTTGGGCACCCTTTACTTTTTTGATTTTCTTTACGGCGTTTGAAATTTTTGTAGCGCTTTTACAAGCTTACGTTTTCACGATTTTAACGTGTATTTATTTACATGATTCGCTTCACTTGCATTAACAAACCATATATAAATACAACATTAAAAAACATAAGGAGATAGGGAATGGAAATTGGAGCTGCTAAATTAATCGGCGCAGGACTTGCTGTTATCGCTCTTTTGGGCGTTGGTATTGGTGTAGGAAACATTTTTTCCAACCTGATTAAGGCTATTGCACGTAACCCTTCGGTCAAGAATGATGTGATGATTCCGGCTTATATCGGTGCAGCCTTAACCGAAGCTGTTGGGATTTTGGCCTTTACCGTCTCACTGATTATTCTTTTCAAGGCTTGAAAACCCTTATTGAGAAATTGTCATGCCGCAACTTGATGTAACGACGTATACGTCTCAAATTTTCTGGTTATTTGTCTGCTTTACGACGCTGTTGGTTGTTTCAATAAGGGTTATGTTGCCGCGTCTTACAAAAATTTTGAATGAACGCGAAGAACGTATCGAAGGCAAAAAGGAACTGGCGGCAACACTCAAGAAGCGGGCGGATGATATACAACGGGAATTTGAACAACACTTAATAAAAGTACGCAAAGAATCTCATGAGGAAATTTTAAAGGAAGTTAAGTCAATTTCTGTGGAAACAGAGAAAGCCAAACGCGAGATTTCTTCTCGTATTAAGGAACTTTTCCTTTCTCATGAAGCGCAGGTTGCTGATCGTAAGGACACCGCGATTAAAGAAGTTCAAGAGATCGCACAATCAGTTACAGAAACTATCGTTCAACACATAGGATCACTCTCCAGTCCAGGGAAAGAAGTTAAACAGGCGGTTGCTGAAACACTGGCAAGAAAGGTTGTCAATGGTCACTGATCCATCTTTTTGGATGTTTTTAGCGTTTGTTGCTCTTTTGGGTCTAACAGGAAAAAAGTCATGGATTTCCCTGACTCAAAAGCTTGATGCACGTGCTGAAAATATTGTGCGAGATATTGAGGAAGCACAACTTCTCAAGGAAGAGGCACAGCAATTATTAAATCACGCAATGCGCCTTCAACGCGATATGAATGAACGTATTGAAGAGATTATGATCCATACAAAAAAAGAAATTGCACACCTCAAAAAAGAGGCGGCACTTGAGATTGACCAACACCTTAAATCGGAAGAATATCAATTAAATGAAAGAATTCAACTTTCCATACAACAAGCCTTGAAGGAAATTGAAGAAAAAGCCATCCAGGTGGCCTTGCACGCGTCAAAAAATGTTATGACTATCCATGCCAACGAGCAATTGGAACATGTGCTTTTCCAGAAAGCGATCGATAAATTATCCCAAGCATCGATTGCAGGCTGATATTTGATTGATTAAATTTCTCTTTTAACCTGTTTGTTTTATTCAGTGTTTTTTTTAGGAATCCCTAAAAGGTTTTGCACTTTCAGAAAATCATTCTTATCCTGAACAAGCTCTTGCAGCACTTCGCTGAGCGACATCTGTCCCCACGCAATAGCCCGACGAATTAAAAGAGGTGTTGGGCTATGTGGTTCAATGGTTGAAAGGTACGTTGCAACTTGGTCAAGGAGAGAATAGGCTTCTTCCCTGCTGGAAATAGTAACGGGGCCAGATAGCTTTTGTTCCATGGATATTCCTTTACTAGGTGAGAGAGATTGTGATGAAAGCTTCAAACTTTCTTCTTGCATAGATTTCGCATCAGGATGTGCTGATGTTATTCCTCGGGTTGATAAAGTGACATCAGCAAATCCCATGATATTTTTCACTTCATCCCGAATGTGATGAAGAACCCCTGAGAAAGCGGGATTTTTATTATGAATAAACTCATTGAGACTCTGGATGACATCAAGAAGTTGTTGTGCTTGTATCCTGATATTCTGATAATATTCTGTAGGCGTTGCATCTCTGCTCGTATTAAACTGATCCCGTGTAACGCCGCCTTCTTTTTGGATTCGACTCAACATATTTTGTTGGGCTATTCCTGTCATTCCCGCCAATTGAGAGGCAGATTGCCAATCAAGAAGGGTGTAACTTTTTGCTCTTTCTGAAGCCGGTGATGTAATAGGAAACATACGCAAAATAATAAGAATTTTCTCATTCATCCATTCAAAGGGAGAAAAGCGGAATTCCATATCATTATCACGTGGCAAGGGATAGAGAGATTCCCAATATTTTTCACAAAGCTCGTGAATCATGCCAAGGCCATTGATAAGCCCTTTAAGCCCGTAAAGATGAATCCACGATTCCACAAGCCATGCGGCAATTTGAAGATCTTTTGATTGTGTTGTCAGTGCATTCATACATAAAGATTCAACTCTATTCCAATCCACTTTTTTGATAGGACGCTGCCAAATTCCTTGAGGAAGGTTCTCATCTTCAGCTGTACGAGCGCCTTGAATTTCATCATAAGCAGGATCATAAATCAAAGCTTTTCCCGCTGAATTTTTTCCAGGAATAGGATGTAAAAGCATTTGGATGGGTTTATCCAGAGATTCTAAATCTTCAGGCACTTTCCTACTCTCTTCTGGATCTCTGGTTAGGGCGAACCTCCAAAAGAGGTGCTTCTACGGGGAAAATTGGCACAGACAGAAGCGTTGCTTTTTGAGCACTTACATTATCTTTTGCGCCTTTAATGATCTTCCCTGGTTCTTTAAGCGCCACTCTTAAATATACTTTTGCTTCTTCACTGCGTCTTTCAATAGGAAGCGGCTTATCTCCACGATAACACTCTGGATTAAACGCTGTCGGAATCTGAAATTCCAGCACTTGTGGGCGAGGACCTGAGATTTTGCGATAATCCCCTTGATAAACGCTATGACCCTTAATAAGACGAATCAAACTCCATCTTCCCACATAAGAATAGGTCGCTGTAAAATCAGAGACAGAGAGACCGGGCTTTCTTGGATCCGGAATGGGTAGACTTTCTGCATCCTGAGCCCAACGAAAATTCACCATAATCGGGGCACCAACCTGCCATGTTCCCTGAGGGTTGGTAGCACGAAAGTCAATTTCCTGCCCGCCGATTTGAAAGCTCCAGTCGATGACTTTTTCTCCGCCCCTTTCCTGAGGACGATCTGTGCGGAACGTCACTTCAACATCAATGCGGGGGATAGCATTTTCTGTGCCCTGATCCAATGCTGCCAACATGAGAGGACGAATGCTTTGAACATCTCTTATAAATTTGAGGGACGTTGAAGAATTATCCATGTTCCTGATATTTTTGACAAATTCCTCTTTAGGAATCGCATCAAAAAGCTGGAAGAAAGCAGCAACATCCAGAGGATCAGCTTCAAGTCCTATTTCTTTTTCTTCTCGCGGTGTAAAGGGGAAACGTCCTGCAAGATTTATATTAAAAAAGCTCGCTGCCTGATTATAACGCTCATAGAATTTTTGATGCCCAATCAGACGACAGCGCTTTAATAAATCATTAGCAATCTCGCCGCGTATCTCAAGAAAATAGTCGCCGTCGCTGAAATCTTCAACCTTATCCGCAAGCGTTGAACAATTATCAAGGGTGATTTCGTTAATATCATAGGTCAGAAATTGTTCGAGGACTTTAAGGGTATTCCCAGGGCTTTGTTTATCATAATCATCAAAAGCAGAAATAATCCGCGTCCATCGAGAAGCGAGGGGCAAATCAATGGGAACATCTTCCAAATACCCCAGACTTAACAGGGTCAAGACGGGTTCAGCCATTTCCTTGGCAAGGAAATGAAGACGGAAACGTTGTGCTTTAAGATAAGCTTTCATATCATTCACATCATGTACTCCAAACGCCCTGATACCAATCATCGGTTCTCCATTCCAATCCATAAAGGCGTTCCCATTGGAATCGTAGAGGTTATCATTCTCAAGCATTTTTTCTATTTTGCTTAAAATCCCATAATTTTCCCGCACCAACAGTTCTCGAAGACGCGCATGTTGCACAACTGAGTCTCCATCATAAAAAGAGCTTAAAATTTTGGCGAATAAAGGAGTGACAAGGGCGATATTCTGCACTTGACCATGCAAAAGCTCACGTTGAGCAAAACTATCTTCAGGGGACTCATCCTGAAAGGTTTGTGCTTCAGCAATGTAATTAATGACTTTTTTGCGTACGCTGTTACGCCCCACTATTTTCATGATAGGTTGCAAATGTGAAGGTTGAGTCTTAAGTTTTTTAAGAGCAAATTCATTATATAATTCAATGAGTTTCGAAGCTCTGCTCAAAACGTTTTCATCCCAAAACAAAAGCTTTCGTTGAGGAATTTTCAGATAAAGAAAATACTCTGTTGTTTTGCCCATAAAGGGTGCATCCAGAAAAGCAGTTAGGGCATCTATAAATTGAATCAGTCCTTTAGAGGGAGCCGCAACAGCCTGTCCCTGGCGTGTATCAAAAAAGGGTCCGGTAAGTGTTGATTTATAGGTTTGCAAGGCTAATTTGAATTTAATAAATTCAGTATCCGCAAGCCTTGAAAGTTCTCCTGCAATTTCATTCCCCAATAAGGATGACTGGATAACGTTATTAAGCAATGTCGAAAAAATAGGACCAGGGTCAAAGAAATTGCGTTCAATCCAACCCAACTGCCCCCCAGACAAGGCATCAGCAACAGCAACAGATTGCTCGCCAATTTCCCTGATCTCTCCATCATCTATCGTCCGCATGACACTCACATCAGCTAACTGAGACAATTTTTTGGTCAGCGTTTCAAACATGGGAAAACTATTATGAAGATTGAAAGCGTCTTCTATAAAGAGACGATACAGGATGCCCAATTTTTCTATGGCAGTATTTCTGTAGGCAGATAAATCGACGGGTTGTCCCGCCGCTTGTGCCAGAGCATCCTTGTAATAATCGCTGTTTTGGTAAAATTGTCCTGGCAAAGTCTTATTATAAAGATATCCAATCAGATTACCAAGATCTACGATACTTTGAGATTCTGTCAGTCTATTATAACTCTCAATAAATTTTTCAAGAGTCAGGATGTTGGCAACATAGCCATTAAGCTGATTAAACGAACTCAGGCGAAGGGGGTTTAAAACGCCTTGAGCTTGCTGTTCTGAAGAATGGCGAGCAGGAGTTACAGTAACAACTTCTCCAGCTTTTTTCATCAATCCACTATAAAGAGATGGAAAAATAATAGAATCGTATGCTTTAGCGACACATTCTAAAATATGCTGATCAGTTTTGCTCATCCAGGAAATCGGCAAGAAAAAAGAACTCATATTAACAGTATGAATTCCAGAAAAACTGGCTAGAATCTTATCTGATTGTTCCACCAGATAGTTTTGTCGCTTGGGATCATCTGCTCCCTGCGTAAAATTTTTCAGCCCGATAAGTGAAGCATCAATTTGACTGAGAGCGGGCATCATTGTCCTAACACCCTGACTCAAATAATTATGGGCAGCCCATATGCCTACCGCCCAAAAAACAACGATACAAGCCGCAATAACCTTGGTGCTATTCAATAATCGATTTGTGGAAACTAAAAGTCGGCGAATGGGCTGCCCAAGAGCAGCTTCCTTAAAGATCTTTTTCTCAAACAAATCTCTCAGGAAAATAACTTTTTGACGCCATTCTCTTGATAAAGGCTCTTGTTTTTTTCCAAGTGCCGCCGGCAGGGAAAGAGGCGCGACGTCAAGCCCTCTTTCTGGAGAAAGGGTTCTTCCGCAAAAATAAACACCACGTAAGAAGAAAGATTCATAGTAGGTACTATCTTTAAAAATAGTATCCAAATAAGTGGAAAGAGAGCTTTTAAGTTGGGAAAATTCTATGGGAAAAACAAAGTTACCGTCTTGCCCATGTGTAAATTGTTTGGGGTTATGAGCAAAAATAGAGGAGCGAATTTTGTTAAGGGATCTTAACACATGATTGAAAATATCAGACACCCAGGCAGAACTATAACTTGCTTCCAGATTATAGGGACTTGACCACCCAAAAATATCCTGATGAGATCCAGGTGAAATTTCAGAAACAAAATTCTGAAAGCCCGGAATAAGATCGCATTTTGAAATCATGACGTAGACGGGCATTTTCATGCCCAGTCTTGTTTGTAATTTCCAAAGCTGAGTATAAATATATTTTGCCCGTTCTTCTGTTTCAGTTTGCGAAAAGCGCATACCGTCCAAAAGTTCATCTGCCGGAATGACCAAAATAAGGCCATCAAGGGGACGCTTGATACGAAATTGAGTGAACAATTTAACAATATATTCAAATGATTCCTGATCCGAACGCAGATCATCTTTTTCCAGAAGAACTTCCCCTTTAAGATCAATCACAACAGCCTGGTCAAAGAAATGCCATCCCAACTTTGAAAGTTCCGCTGAACCTTCATATTCTGGCGTCCCAATAGGAAGCTCTAAATCAATATTTTCCAGAAGAGTTGTTTTTCCAGCTTCTTCTGTTCCCAACAATAAATACCATGGAAGTTCATATTGAGGTTCACGCACACCAATATAGGTTTTTAGAATATTCAGCGTCCTGAAAAAACTGGCAGAAATTTCATTTTTTTCTACCCATCCAAAAGACGTTTTTAATCTTTCAGTTTTTTCTCGAAGCTTATTTTTATACCCAATAATGGATTCAACAAAATGTCGGGATTTTTTCTCGTTTTTCTGGGGGTTGCGCGTCCAAGTTTTACGGCGAAGAGTCCGTCCGATAGATCGTGCTACATATAAAACTAAAAATATCAGCAGGATTGTCCCAAGCGCAATGGAAAAGAAATATATTTCTGGAAGATAAGGCTGTAAGGCGTTAAGTAAATTACCGATCATCTTTCTTCCCTACTCCTGCGATATTACCAAATTTGAAATGCGGTCAATGACCGTATGAAGCCGTGATGTCGTTTCTGTCCACACACCGATCGAAACGATAAAAAGGACAGTGAACAGGATGAGAAAAACGATCATCCATTGCCTTACATCCTGTAAATATAGCTAACAACATATAAAACGGTCATATTTTATTATCCTGAAATAATTGCTCGATAGAACACCTTTTTTTGCGTCTAATTGCTTTTGCTTGTGCCCATTTATGCTCGATGGGATTAAAGTCTTCCGCGTCGTCTTCGTTTTCTGACGGCAGCAGGGTATAGAGGTACTCGGCGTGTGAGGAAGCAGAGGTAAAATCAACGTCATATAGCTAAAAACCTTTAAAA
>BBVC01000095.1 GCA_001192655.1 Caedimonas varicaedens | reverse complement strand
CTCCGGCGCTAACATTAAGCTTTCCCCCATCTTCTGTATTGCGATATTTACCCTGGAATCCAAGCCCCAAAGCAAGAAGATAAACTTCAGCAAGATCACGTCGCATGGGATCCCTGGCGCCCAGAAAATTATCCAGATTTTTAAAAAAGATATCTCCTGCATCATGTGTTCCGAAAAGGCGAGATTCCAAAAGGTGGTCTTCCCAATATTGTCGCCCTTCCCACGCTAGATTTAAAAAAAATTCATCTGCAAGAGCGCTCATAATAAACATGGCTTCTTCAAAATAACTGGTGGCATATTCTCCACCTTTTTGACTGGCATCCATGGACATCCGTTCAAGTGTGGTTTTAAGCGTATCAGAAATAGCCTGAGGCGCTATGGCCTCTAATTCATCTTGCGTGACAGGAGTGCCGGCAATTATGGATTTATATTTTAAAAGCTGGAGATAAAAATCTTCAAAGTCACGTATCACAAACGAGGTTCCCTGATCTTCAAAGCGTCGGCGTAGTGCGTTAAATTTCATTGATTTGCGCGAGCTCCCTTAACTCTCTGGACTTTATTTTGGGTTTATTTTATTTTAAAGACCTTAATATTCCCCTTCACATTTATAATATGGCATCTTAACTATTTTTAGGAATGTATAATACAAGCTCTTCGGGCCTCATGTCCTCTGAATCCGCAACGTTAAAGACTTGTAGAACCTGATCAGAACTTATAAAATTCGGTGTATTTTCAACAGCAAACAAAACGACATCTCGTGCTGGCATAAGTTTAAGCTCGTCTACACCTGAAATAATTTTACGGCTTGCGCCTAAAATTCTTTTTTCCCGACAGGAATTCACGTAGTTGTCTGTAGCAATAACAGTCTGTGAAATCCAATCCACAACATCTTTTTCTGACATTTTTGCAGAGGCCTTGGCGCCTAAAATAAGACGAGAAGTCATCCATTGAGCATTTAGACCCAGGCAGAAAACTCGATCCTTCAGAGTGAAGGGCACCACATAATACCCTTCCTGTATACGCTCTAACATCGTTTCAGCAAACTGGATAACTTGGATAAAACTTGATCGTACATCATCATGATTATAAGGCGTGAAAGAAGGCGCCATTTGTCCCGGAGAAATAGAAATAAGATGAGCCGCAAGATTATTGAGCTGGATGTAGACATCAAAAGGATGAGAAACGCCGGCGGAAATCATTGCTTCAAGGGGCAATAGCCCTGAACAAAGGGCTTTGACCGCATTTTCTGCCTCAGCAGACATCAATTCAGAAGTTTGTGACGTGAGGCGATCTGCCAGAAAAGCCATTTTCTCACGAATACGATAAATCAAATTACGACACATTAAACCCAAAGAAGAATCAGTGGCAACCTTCAGTTGGGGGGGAATAAACTCTAAAACCTGATAGGTGTTCGCGACTTTCTGTATTTTCATTAAAGGCAGAGAAACACAACGACCAGGCTGTGTTTCAGAAAGCAACAAAGTAAAATTAGGCTTAAGCGCTGGAAATGCAACGGCATCATCACCTGTATTCTCATCTACGGCAGACTGATTTTCTGTCGAACGAAAACGCGGATTATCGCTATTCACATTGGCTCTTCCTGCCTGATATTCTGGAATTGTCAAATAAAGTGTCATAACTTTGTCTTTGAGATCTTTCTGATAAGATTCCAGATTTAAATAAATATCTTCCCCTTCTGTCTGATGAAGAGAAAGTACCAAACCATCTGGCAGAATTGCCTCTAAATCCAATATCCGCACAACCCCCGTAACGATAGCGGCAGTATCATAAATAAAGCGAATAATACCCCATGGGTGAGTCATGATCGTATTGAGGTGGTACGCAAAAAGTTGCTCAATGCGTCGATCTGCTTGCTGGAAATGTTGAGGACGTAAAAGCATGCCCTCATGCCATTGAATCGCGTTCTTTACATTTCCCCCGTATATCATTTAAGCACTCCTTTAATTTTATCCGCGACAGCGGTTATTTTTTTCATTTCACCTTCCAGTTCAGAAGGTTGGGAAGGTTTGAAACTCTTCCCTTTTTTTGCATCATTGTCGCTGGCAGTGGGCAGAAGGAGCGAATGATTGGGGCAACCCTGCTCTACAATACACAGGTCTTCCTTTTTTAAAAGAACGTGAATGGTGTCAGAAGATCCCACGCGCACACGATGGGATCCTGGTGTTAAATAGCGGGCAAAAATGACAGCCCCAAAAGCTTCTGGACACATAAAACACGAGCTCAGCTGATAATCATTAATAGTTTGCCCGGGCGTTAATTCCCAGTGCCAGACTTTCAGCATTTCAGGGTAATCCCTGCGAATTTGCTCAGCAATGGCAAAATAGTCTGCGGCCTTCATTTTCATAAGGGATTTGAAAAGATCCATCTTATAGGCAATCACCAAATCAACTTCTGTGGCAGAGTAATTATTCGCGTCTGTATCCAAAATAATATTAACCGTTTGAAGATTAAATTTGGGGTCTCCTGAAGTGTCTTCTTCCTTAAATACGCCACACCCTGTCAGACCAAATACCAAAAAACAAAAAAGAAGAAATCCCAGATCTTTTACTTTTAAAATCATGGGCTTATTTTCTCCTCGTCACGACCTGTCATGACAACGCTTGTAAGTTCCAGCCCTTGTTCCCTAAGAATTTTGGATGCATTCTGAGCGTCTGAAAATTTATCATATCCACCAGAACGAACTTCAAATTCTAAATGATCAACATTCCATAAAGGAACGACATATCCTTCAAACCCCTTGCGCTTGAGTTCTTCTGCCAACTTGAGAGCGGACTCGCGTTCATCAAATTTTCGCACACGAACGGAATATATATTATTTTTTCGCATGGATAGAGAAGCAGGAATCATTGATTTTGAAGGTAATGATTGGGAAGAAGCAGATCTATCAGGAGAAGAAAGAGAAGGCGCAGAATTCCCCTGTGTCTTCTTCGTTGATAACGGAATGGTGTCAAAAGCAGCACCAACTTCTTCGTTAACGATTTGATTGGGCAGATCTTCCGTAATAGGTGCAGCAAGATTCCCTATAACAGGAGAGACTTTATCCCCTAATTTATTTGTGACGGAACGAACACCCTGGATCATACGATCTTTTATCTGATCTTTCATATAGCCCATTTGATAGGTTACATTGTCCATGGTCCTTTGTTGCGCTTTTTCTAAAACTCCCGGATTTTCTGTTCCGTTTGCACTTGCCAGAAGCGCCTGACGATCAGAATAGCTGTGTTGCGGTACATCAGGCATGGAAGAAGCGTCAGGTGTACTATTCACAACTGTTTCAGGGTTAGCAATGGGCAAGGGTTGACCGGATAATACAGATGCGTATTTGGGGTGGAAAATAATACCCCCATAGGGAGGATAGAGAGAATAACACATTAAAAATCCGGCTGTAAAGAAAACTGCCCCTGCAACAACAAGTCCCATAAATAAGCCAAATAAGGATAGTCTATTCATCTTTTTCCCCCCTTTTCTATTGGGGACAGAAAGGTGTTGCTGCTTTTTAATATCAAGGTTCGCCATATCTTTTTTTAAATCATCGACAGGCTCGCCTTCAATATCCCCCTGGTACCAAGCGGCTTGTGTCATGGAAGAAGGGAGAGCAGAATGCTTTTGTGCAGCAAGGGATTTAATATTTTCCCTTCTGCGAACAATCCCAAAAATGGCTTCTTCCCCTGTCACTGCCTTTTTCCTTGTTTTTAATTTTAAATTTAACTTGTTTCGTGATGCATTGTAAATGATTTCGTTAAATCACAAATGAGTAACGGCAAATAAATCGAAGCCACCGTCAAGAAAAGTAAAAATTTCAGGGCAAATTTTTATCTGCTGGAGCTTCGTTATAAAGAAGCGTCAGACGGTCTAATCCCCGTTTAATGAGTTGCAGCTCAACTTCTGAAAGAGTGTGAGGTGAGTCATTATTCCAGACAAAATTTTCCAACAGGTTTTTTGTTGTCCCCCCAGCCTCTTTCAATACAAGAATAGAAGCACGCCACCATCTAAAAATTTCCTTTTGATTTTTTTCGTTTTTTAAGCCCAGGTCCCATATAATACCTTCTATTCGCTCCTGATACGTACTTTTGGCAAGGCGGGGGATAGGAATGTTTTTTTTGACTTCATGTAAGATCCACAGAAAGCTTTCTCCTGCATTAAATTGCTCTGGTGTAATTTTTTTCTCACTATATAGATGCGCCAGATTTGAATTCCCATACAAGAACCGGGAATTTTTCAAGCGGTTATGGTTCATTTTTCTTACTTTCGGACGTCCTCGTGTTTTTAGAGGAAGTTGCAATATTAATTCAGTATTTTCAACGGAATATCTATTCATAAAAACCTCTTTTATTTAATGTTCTGTAATATTTTCAACATAAAATGGTTCCAAACCCTGTTCAATACGAAGGCGATTGGCGCGTATTAATAATTGCGCTGCTGTCAAAGGAATTCCATCCAGCAAAAAATCTGCCTTTAAACCCTGCAGAGTTTGAGAATAGTCTGTATTGCGGCATAAGACGTGTCCCCTGTTTTTTAACATAGCAATGACACAATCCAAATCCAGCCATTGGGGCATAGGCTGAGATTTCTTTCTCTCAGGAAAATTCAGTAAGGGGTTGGGGAAAAGAAGAAAAGATGATGACTCTTGATCAGGATTTTCCAAAGACTGGGAAGAAGAGGAAACATCCAAATATCCTTTCTTTTTTGCAAACTCAGAAATTTCCTGATACAGCCTTTCTGGAGTGATGATAGACATTTTTCTGGATTTTGGTTTCTGCCCTCTTGGTGTTGCGCCATATTGCCGAATACCCAATCGTACCAGCGCTTTACTTAAAGCTGATTCCGTTCTATTGAAGACAACAGAGAGTGTTTTAAGTGGAGCTCCTAGATGATGTCCTATGTAAAGGTATTCTATTTCTTTTTCAGACCAAAGTTTTCTGGAAGTTTTGACACTCATCGAGTATATTCCTTCTGGATTAATGTAAAATTATTCAAAAATTTTAAAAATGTTTCTTGCATGAAAATATAAATGTAGCATATACAATATATGGGTCATACATGAAATTATTTTTTGACCTTTAGGACTAAATTTGTCAACTTTTTTTTAAATTTTTGTCAAATACAAGTATAAATGTGGATACTCGTGAATATAAATGATCGTTTTATGATGAAGAAAATGAGGCGAAAAAGGGAAAAATAAATGAAAACAAAAAATAAGCAAGCAGGGTCAAGTTCAAAGACAAACTGGCAATCAAATGAAAGTAAAATCAACCAACAGCCAGCCAACGATTCGCGGACTCACTCCCGCGATTCAACTTTTGGAAATATCATCCAGAATCGTTTTAATCAAACAGTTGCAAATAAGCTTTTAACACGCAAACGCAGGCGTTCGCGTCACCCACTGCGCGATTTAAGATTGCAAAGAGGATTTACTCTTGAAGAATTAGCGAATTTGACAAAACTGTCTCCTTCCTACCTTTCTCGCCTTGAAAGCGGAACGCGACGCTTGAATGCAGATATCCTGCAAAGATTGGCAAATATTTTGTCCTGCCATCCGGGGGATCTTCTTTCCAATGATTCTTATGGCAACAAGTTTAACTCTTCTGTTATGCATCTTGCTGAACCTGAAGCCTATGAACAGGGACAGGGATTTTCAGTGCCTCGTTTAAATGCACCCGACCTTCCTCTTTACCAACTCAAGACGCTTAACGATAAAGTTTGCACCATTGAATTTGAAGCACCTTCTGAATGGATAAATCGGCCACACGCATTGGTCGGAGTTCCAGGAGCTATTTCTTTCCAAGTCAGCGGGGAATATGGTGGATCACGTTATCGTCCAGGAGATCACATCTTTGCTCATCCAACACGTCCGTTATCACAAAACTGTTCAGTTCTAGTTATTACACATGATAACCGTGCATACGTTGGTGAGTTTATTGGCTGGTCTTCCCACCATGAACACAATGATTGTATAACGCTGCGTGTATACCGGAGTTCAAAAACACAACCTGCATCAAATGATGACCTTGTAAACATTGATAATAACTCAATGAAAGTTGTCTATCGCGTGATTGGGGTGATTGAAGCCGCTTAATTTCTTTTCAAACACTCTGAAATTCGTGGGAATTTCAGAGTGTTTTTCTTTTTTACGGTTATTTTTTCTGTCAATATGCTTGTCCAGATTTACTCTTTGAGTCTCATGGTTGGAAAAGCAATCACATCGCGAATACTGGGTGAATTGGTTAGTAACATGACAAGTCGATCAATTCCTATACCAAGCCCTCCTGCAGGCGGAAAACCATACTCAAGAGCTGTAATAAAGTCCGCATCAAACGGCATGGCTTCTTCATTCCCCGCAGCTTTCTCGCGCATTTGTTCCATAAAACGTTCCCGCTGGTCACGCGGATCAGAAAGCTCGGAAAATCCATTCGCTATCTCCCAGCCATTAATATAGGTCTCAAATCGCTCGGTCAGGCGTGGTTTATGGCGATGAGGTTTGGCAAGAGGAGAAATATCAAGGGGAAATTCGGTCACATGGATAGGTTGAATAAGCGTATGTTCAACCTTCTCAGCAAATACTTGCTCGACAACGTGTCCCCAGGTCGGCGCATCATTTGCATCAATCCCTTTCTGATGCGCTGCTTTCTTTGCGTCTTCAAGGGAATGAATTTTTTCAAAGCAAATGCTTGTCGCTTCCTCTACCAATGTCAACATAGGTTTGCGGTTCCAGGGTTTTTTGAAATCAAGCTTTTTTTCCTCAAAAACAAATTCTTCTGAACCAAAGACTTCGCGTGCCACGTGATACATAAGAGATTCTGTCAAATCTATCATGACATCTCCATCAGCATAAGCTTGATAGATCTCTATCATGGTAAATTCAGGATTGTGACGTGTCGAAATTCCTTCATTGCGGAAATTGCGGTTAATTTCAAAAATTTTATCTGAAAGTCCGCCAACGATAAGACGCTTGAGAAAAAGTTCTGGAGCGATGCGCAAAAAAAGTTCCATATCAAGAGCGTTATGATAGGTTTTAAACGGTCGCGCCGCTGCTCCCCCTGCGAGTGTATGGAGCATAGGTGTCTCCACTTCCAAAAAACTATGGGAAGTAAGCCAGGAGCGAATTTCAGAAATGATTTGTGAGCGTTGACGCAGGCGTTCTCGTGTTTCAGGATTCGCCATTAAATCAAGATAACGCTGTCTGTAGCGGGTTTCCAGGTCGCTTAATCCATGATATTTTTCGGGGGGCGGCAAAAGAGCTTTACCTAAAAGTGTAATTTCCTGGGCATTGATCGTGATCTCTCCACGGGGTGTGCGACGCACTGTCCCCTTGACTCCAATAAAATCTCCCAGATCCAGAAGCAATAAAAGTTTTTGCTGGGTTTCAGATAAATGGTTTTTATGAGAAAATATCTGAATTTTTGCAGAAGGTCCATGTAAATCTATAAACATGCCACTATTACGGATAGACAGGATACGACCCGCAATTGTCACAACGTCTTGGGTTTCTTGCCCCTCTTCTAAAAAAGAATATCGAGATAAAAGATCGCTAATCTCGTGTTCTTTTTTGAAACCAGAAGGATAGGGGTCTATATTTAAATCATAGACAGCTTTTAATTTAGTCAGGCGAGCAGCCCGGAATTGATTGGTTTCATTTTCCAGTTCTGTTTTCAAATCTGAAAGAGAGTCTTTTGTGTGTGCCATGGGTTTTAAAAAATTCCTGTAAGTATTTTTAACGGTTAACTTACAGGCAAAAAGCATCCTGATTCAAGTATCTTCGTCTTTATATACAAAAAATTCCTGTCTGTGCTGCCAAAACTAATTTTTTACTTATCCTGTTTCCACCATAGCCGTCAACATTTTGGTGCGGGAAGATTCTTTAAGGGCAAGGCAGGACACACCTTGCTTTCTCAATAGTTTACATACTTTATTCGCAGAAGCTTTATCAAAACCACCCAACCGTGCACGATAATGCTTTGCCCGTTTGAGGTCCGATTTGGAGACAGAAATGACCGGGTTATAATGCTCTGGCAGCTTTGCAAGCAACAAGGCGGCCGCCATGTGGGCATCATTTGCCTTCTTGTAAGTTCCTACTTGGACGTACCAATCTCCTGGATTTTTTTTCTCACTGACGTTTTTCTGTGCGGGAAGTTGAGAGTCTTCCATTGTTTCCTTATAGGCTGTGGTCTGAAGAGGAAACTCAGACTCTTCTTTTGCAAGAAGTAACGGTTCACGAGATAGCCTGTTATTTTTTTGAGACAATTGAGAAAAAGCTGTTTCCAGAAGGTGTATGACGCGCTCATCACGCCATTGAGGGGTTGCACCGCCCATGACAACAACAATAAGTCGGCGCCCCTCCCGCACAGCAGACGTAGCAATATTAAAACCTGAAGCGCAGACAAACCCGGTCTTAATGCCATCTAGTCCCTCTACGCGCCCCAGTAACTTATTATGATTACGGATTTCTTGCCCCTTATACTTAAATACTTTCGTGCTGAAATAGCGATAATACGTGGGAAATCTTTTTAAAAGAGCCTGAGAAAGGCGTGCCATATTGCTCGCTGTGGTTATTTGTTTTTTATGGGGCAAACCGGAAGTATTTTTAAAGATCGTATCGTACATCCCGAGCGCATACGCCGTGCGGTTCATACGTTGAACAAAGGCAGCCTCAGTCCCTGAAATTTTTTCAGCAACAGCTACTGATATATCATTAGCTGAGCGCGTCATTATCGCAAGAATAGCTTCTTTGAGCGAGATTGTTTTCCCCGCAGGAATTCCAAGTTTACAGGGGGGCTGCTTAGCCGCATTTTTAGAAATCTTAATGACTGAATCCAAAGTTAATCTTTTTGCTTCAAGCTCTTCAAATACGATATAAAGCGTCGCTATTTTTGTAAGAGAAGCAGGAGGTACTTTTACATTTGCCTGACTTGTATGAAAGATTTTTCCTGTATGAGCATCCATGACAAGTGCTGCATATTTAACCGCCTGAACAGGTGAAGAAAAAACATACAAATTCAACAAGATGAAAGTAAAAACACTAAAAAGTCTCACACTCATCAAATTTAAAAGCATTCTCTTCACTTTTCTGAATCTCCATAATAACACTTAGGCACAATATAACATTAGAAGTGATTAAGAGATTTTTGTCCAGAAATTCTTAAATTTTTATGAAGATTTTTTGAGACTTTATGACAAATCTTATGATTTTTTGTCTTTATCTTCTCTACAATATTACTGCTCACAGGCTTTCTATTATTTCTTTATAATATCTAAAAAAATTAAAATTACCTAATATACTAAATTATTTTTTTGTAATTCATAATATTTTTATTATTTTTTACTACAATTGTACTGTGTTAATGTATAATTTTTAGGTGAATCATGATAAAGTATATATTTATTATTATTTTATTATTTGAAGAATCTTTCGCAAGTGATTATTTCTCTACGGATGAAAACTTACAGTCTCATACTCAAGCTATCCAAAGAAATAGTCAGATTAACAGGGATGACCTGTTTGAAAATAGTGCGCACCCTCATAGTATAGAAAACACAGATCCTGAACAATATAAAAGAAATCAACCGCTTGTAAGTACTGGGGTTGATAATCATCTGGAAGTTAATCCTCTTTTGCAGAAAAGTCTGGATGCTCTTCTCGAGATGAATGATCTCAGTTATGCAATTGTTAAAGAACATGATAAAAAATCAGCTGCCTATATCCAGAAATTCAGGGATGAAGGTTGGGAAATAAAGACTTTTTCAGGTAAAAATGGCATCAAGCTTTCTCATGATGATACGCCTGGATTTGTAGCCTATAATGCGAAGCTGAATATGATAACAATTGTGTATCATGGTTCCTCTAATTCAGAAGATTGGGAAAATAATCTAGATGCAAAAAAAACTTTAGCAAAAGATCTGGGTTTAATGATGCCAGGTAGGGTTCATCGAGGGATTGCCTTAAAATATCAAAGTTCAAGAGAAAACATGGAAAACACCCTTGATTTTTTTATAAATTCACTCAGCCCTGAAAAGAAGTCTGATGTAAAGATTGTTGTAACGGGTCATAGTCAAGGTGGTTCTCTGGCGTCTCTTGCCATTGCTGATCTTGCCGCAAACTATGGGAAAAGGACTTTTGGAGAACACTTCGATAATATAAAGAGCAACACATTTTTCGGATATTTCCTGGCACCTGCAAGAGTATATGGAGATGATACATCGTTTAACTGGCTTAATTCCCATGTAGGACAAAATAATATGATTCGCCATAATGTAAAACATGATCCTGTTCCCAATACTGGCTTGGGCAAAACAAGCGAGTCGCTTTTCAAAAAAATTCCTTTTGCGGGCGATTATCTAGCAGATAAATACGCAGGCTATAAAAGCGTAGGTTTCCTTGCGCTTGATAATACAAACGACGCTATTGAGCGGGGAAAGTTGCTCAAGGGCGTTGGTAACAACGAAGCATCTTCTGGTTTTTTGTCAAAACTTAAACAATCTGTTTATAGCTGGTTTGCTCCCCTTCATGGTGGATCCATAAGAGAAGACCCTGATGCAGCTTATGATCCCTTGATTATTAATAAAAATCTCTCAGACCTTTTGGACGCGGGAAAAGATTACAAGGATAAATCAAGGGAAATTAAGAAAATAGGGGGAATAAAGGGGCTTTGGGCAACCTTGAAACATAAATTATTTTAGCTCTTTTTAATGTAAAAAGTTTTAGTTGTGTCCGTGTTTATTCAAAAATTCAGCATATCCCATCAATTCTCCTTTTTGCGGGATCATTAAATTGGCGCATTCTCTTACTTGAGTGATGCTCAAGCCTTCAATACAAACAGAATACCAAAGTTGATCGTGTGCCATGATCTGGCTGAGCTCAAGTCGAAGATCTTCTGTTATTTCATAACGACAGGTATTTTTCTGAAGGGGGATCAAACACGATTGATAATGGCTTTCCTGAAGGCAGAGAACAAGATCATGAGGAGAAAGGATAACCCCTTTATAACAAAGCAGTCTTGGAAATAAAGAATACAATTCCTCCCAACTCACGGGAAAAGGAAATTTTTTCTTGGGGCTAAATGCAAGAAGATGGTCATATTGTTCTATAACAGGTTTATAGACTAGCTTTTCCTTCCGGATTTTCAGATTCAATAAGCTTTTCTTGATGCTGATATATAGCT
>BBVC01000094.1 GCA_001192655.1 Caedimonas varicaedens | reverse complement strand
CCCGAGGAACTAAACGTTGTTCTTTTAAAACTGGGTATGGCAGGTTATCCGCATAGGGATTCAACAAACTGACATGCCCATTTAGATTACGTCCCAAGACGTAGACCATCCCTCGGTCTTGATGAAGGACGCGATTGGGATTGGGGAGAAAAGCTAAAGCTAGATCAAGAAGCTCTGTCGTCAGACCATGGCTCACCTGAGCTTCGTTGAGTCCCCGAAGGGGTGTATGGATGAGCATCGCAAGATGATGCTCTGCTTGATGCTGAAGAGATTCTTGCATCTGTTCGTAGCTCTTGGTATAAACCCACCGAGGAGAGTGGTAGAGGTTCTTGGCGACTTGGCCATCGAGCAGAGAAGAGGCTTCTCGCTGCACCACATAAAAGAGGGGCTGAAGATACTTATTGAGGCGATTCGCGTCTTGCTCGTTCAGTCCGAGGCTTTGGCTATAGGTACGGATATGATCACACAGTGCCTTGCTCATGAAATTCGAAGCGTAAAAAGTAGGCAAGAAAGCGTCAGGCTTCTCACGGTCGTCAGTATAGAGGCAGGGGTATACGAGAGGGGTATGCCGAAAGGCAACGGAGAGGTCTTCATTGTTGAAGTTCAGCGTAAAAAGAATTTTGTCGATCTTTTTAGAACCACCATTAGCACGAAGTTCTTGTCGGGTGGCGGTAAGCTCTGCAAGGATGGCAGACTGAGCTTCGGATTGGAGTGTTGAGAGAGGAAGACGATCTTTTGTTCTTTGCTTAATATCCTTACCAATTCTGTTTGCTTCTTTCGTCACATCTAAATGTAACAGATAATCATTTGTTTTCCAGAGCTTTTGACTGACTTCGTTGGAAGAAAACTCGTCTTTAACGGTGTCCGTAATTTGTTTAGTTGCTAAAGCACTGGTTGATAGAAAAGCCATTAAAGATGTTGTCAAAAAAAGTGTTGACTTAAAAGATTTTATCATCTAATAATCCCTTTATTCAAATTGTTACTTGTCGGATCACTTTGATCCGACATTTTTTATTTGATAGTCTATTCTTTAAAGCAAATCAAGTCAGTTCTTTTCAACTAAAAAGTAATTTCCAAACGAAGACCTGACTCTATAGTGCTGTTTTTAGGTTCTTCACCCATATAGTTAAGATGATTGAAATAATCAGTTACTTTAACTTCGTTAGATTTTTTGATATTCCAGTAATGAATATAAGGAGCAAGCGAAAGACTTAATTGATCGCTGTAAGCATAAGAAATAGCAACTTCTCCTTTGAGTCCATAACCACTTTTTTGATTATATTCTACAGGATTACGTTTATATCCTCTTGAATATTGCCAACCTTTGATCAAGTAATCGTATTCTCCTTTAGCAGAAACAGACCAAGTGTCCGAAATTTTATAATGTACATATGTGCCTAAAGGAACATAAACATAATTGGATTTACGATAAGGATCATATGTACCGTCTGGATATAAAACTTTCTCCCCATCATCTATTTTGAGACGATATCCGATACCAAAATAAGGTGACAGCGTCCAACGTTCTGCAACGTTAATATGTCCTCCACCAATAAAGCGCGGCTCAAAAATCAAATTAGGAACTTTAAACTCAATCCCAAGACGATATTTATCACCATCTCCCGTCTTATAATTCTCTTTCCCCCATAGAATACGAGCTTCTGGCTGTACAAAGAGCTTCTCTTGCCATGTTAATCGATAAGAGCCATTAACCCCTGCCATCCATGCTTTGCTTTCCATCCACTCCCAACCTTCGTCTTCAATATATTGAGTTTCAGGCTCTTTATAATGATAGTGCTCAACTTCCAGCCCCAGATTAAACTGATGCTTGAATGCTTGAGCCTGCTCCTGTGCTCCATAAGCTGATGACAGCGCTAGCGCAGAAGTTGCTAAGAGCATTTTTAATTTGTAACGCATATTCGTACCTTTCTTTCTTTTCAACATTTGACCATTCTTTACTATAATTTAGAGAAGCCACCAATCTCTTTTATGTTTCTGAGAGGCTGGCATCCTCCCCCAATATCTCCTCAAGCTCTGCCATGGCTTGATAAAGATAGCCCCAAAGTCCCAGATCAAGGAAGGTCTCCAGATCAACAAGGACTTGCCGAACCTCGGCACGGGGAACCAGTAAAACATCCATCTTATACCCGCCTTTGATCTTGAACAGAAGCCGTCATTTGCTTCAATCGCGCCAGAGCTTCCATGCCTTTCATCTGCTGGTGACGCTTCTGCTCTTCCATGCGTTCGCGCATCATATCAACAGATGTCTTGGGTTTAATAGCAGGCGTCACAGCAATCCCTTTGCTAACTTTTGCCAGATTTTCTTCAAATTGCTGGAGAGAGAGGGAAGCAGGCTTGACTTCGTTGACTTCAACAGGCGCTTGCTTCTTTTCTAACCGAGGAGTTACAGGCAAAGCTCCTTCAATCCATTCAGGGCGTTGATAAGGGATTGCCTTTGGGGCTTCACTGGGTGATTCCTTTAATAATTCTGTTACAGAATTGTTCTGTGCAGGAAACGAGACCACATTAGATGCCGATACTCCTTTGGACTTCGCCGAGTCAGGATAGTCCATCACTTCTTCGGCACATCCTAAGCCTTGCAAGATATCAGGAAACACATCACGAAGAGCAAAAGCTCTGGCGCGCATCTGAAGCATTCGTTTGGGATACTTGACCCAGTTATCTTTTTTAACCAGTCCTGCCCGTTGAGCGTCTTCGTAAGAAAAAGTACGGACTTGTTCTTTGTACCCTTTCCTTTTGACAAGGCAGATCGCCGTTTTGGTTTCCTCGTTAAATTCTTCATCCATATCTTCAAACGAAGAGGACTTTTTACACAAAGCCAGCATGGCATCGCCCCACACCGTAGGTCGTCCGTTAATCATGGAAATATTGAGCAGGCTATGTCCCCAGGAAAGTCCAATACTTTGACCAAACAAGATCGCCACCGCCGCATCATGGGGCTTGTTCTTCCAAGCAGGGAAGAATTCGCTTTTAGCAATAAACTGAGCTAGCTTAAAGACCTCGTCTATGTTCCCGAAGACGGCTTTGTCTTCAAGCATGGACGCGGTCGCTTGTACTTTATTCTGTAACATTATTCACCTACCTTTTCTTTAGATATTGTGAGCGTCTTGGTTTTGGCAAACACTTGGGCTAATTTTTCAATAGCATCCTCGTCTTCTGTTTCGCTGACTTCCGTTGTTTGTTGTTCAGTTTCTGTATCATCAATTTCCGCTATGTCGGTCTCTTCTATTTCTTCTTCTATTTCCAACACTTGAGAACAGAGCATCCAGCATTTTCCGTCAGTCGTCCGCTTAAAAGTTTCGGCTCGGCGTTTCATAATAGAATGCACCATGCTGTTAAACCGACTTGATGTTGACAGATATCCCCCCTCAATCAGCGCATGGGCAATCTGGGCAGTGGTCATCGGCTTGTCCCAAGTTGAGAGAACATCCTGGACGGCATCGGTAAGAGTCATGCCTGTATAAATTCCCACTTCTCCGTTCTGCTCTTTTCCGCAGACCTTGGACAGTTGACGATAACTCAGGGACAAAGTTTTGAGTTGTCCCGTCAGAGCAAAGAGTTCTTGTTGAAGAGCCGATTGCTTTTGTTCCAGCGCTTGCTTTTCCAAGCTGATAGCTTCCAGAGCCTGTTCAATATGTTGCGTCATTTTCCTATTCCTTTTCTTCTATAGCTAACAACATA